>NZ_JAJAFY010000017.1:0-83524 GCF_025384885.1 Photorhabdus kleinii | reverse complement strand
CAACTTGAAAGATAACGGGTATAGATGAGCTGTGAGGAATCATTCGCTCTTTACTAACAAAAATAAAATAATCCAACGAAATAGATTCTTGATGTAACTATTCTTAAACCAAAGTACTCGGAGTATGTTAATGAAACGATTACATGATATTGAGAAATCGATGTTGCCCGTTGAATCCTACAAAATGCTTATTGGTGGGCAATGGGTAGATAGTGTATCCAAAGCAACGACCAAAAGTTATAACCCGGCGACAGGAGAACTACTGGCTGAATATGCATCCGGTAATGCTGAAGATGTCGATCTTGCTGTCAGCGCTGCAAAAAAAGCCTTCCACGCCTGGAGTCAAACCTCCGCAATCGAAAGACAATCAGCTTTGCTGAAAATTGCTGACTTACTAGAAGCAGAACAAGAACGTTTTGCCATCCTTGAATCACTGGATACTGGCAAACCATTACATGAATCCCTGAATATGGATCTACCAGCCAGCATTGACCAGTTCCGCTATTTTGCAGGTGTGATCCGTTCCCATACCGATGAAGCTTCAGTTCTGGATACCAATACACTTAGCTTGGTGATCCGTGAACCCATTGGGGTTGTCGGACAGGTAATTCCCTGGAATTTCCCACTACTGATGGCAGCATGGAAACTGGCTCCTGCTCTTGCAGCGGGCAATACCATTGTTATTAACCCGGCAACACTGACATCAATCACTCTGCTTGAATTGGGCCGAATATTGGATAAAGTCCTGCCAGCCGGGGTGGTTAACATTGTTACAGGTCGTGGTTCAGTCGTTGGTCAAGCCATTCTGGATCATGAAGATGTCGAAAAAGTGGCATTCACTGGTTCCACCAGAGTAGGTTATACCGTGGCCGAAGCCGCAGCCAAAAAGCTGATCCCTGCAACACTGGAGCTTGGTGGTAAATCAGCCAATATTATCTTCCCTGATGCCAATATGAAAAAAGCAGTAAAATATGCGGCCAAAGCTATTTTGCTGAATCAGGGTCAAGCGTGTGAATCAGGCTCCCGGTTGTTCCTGCATAAAGATATTCATGATGAATTCCTCAAATCGCTGAAAGCAGAATTCGAATCCATCCAGGTTGGTGATCCATTGGAAAAAGAAACTCAGATGGGAAGCCAAGTCAGCCAGGAACAAATGGAAAAAATTCTCGGATACGTGGAAATTGCGAAAAAAGAGGGTGCAACCATTTTCACGGGTGGTAAACGCATCACTGGAAAAGGTTATGACGATGGTTTCTTTATCCAACCAACCATCATTACCGATGTCACTAATGACATGCGAGTCGCGCGCGAAGAGATTTTTGGCCCTGTATTGACAGTGATTCCATTCAGCGAAGAAGAAGACGTCATCAGAATGGCAAATGATTCTGATTATGGCCTGGCTGGTGCTGTCTGGACACAGGATATCGACCGAGCACTACGCGTAGCTAAAGCTGTCAGAACCGGCCGTATGTGGATTAACACTTACCATGAACTGCCAGCTCACGCCCCATTTGGTGGCTACAAAAAATCAGGCATTGGCAGAGAAACACACAAAATGATGTTGGATGCTTACACTCAGGTCAAAAACATCTATATCAAAACCAGTGAAGAATAATCTCAATCAGTGATGAGAAAAGCCTTCCAAACGGAAGGCTTTTATTCAAACTTTTTCTTTAATATCAACACTATCTGCATTCACATCGTTAATATGTTCTTTCGTCAGCCGATAAACAACTGGGCTTAACAATGCTAATGCAATCAGGTTCGGTATTGCCATCATCGCATTCAATGTATCCGCCAATAACCAGACAAAATCCAATGACTGAGTAGCACCTACCATCAAAGCAATAATCCATACTACACGGAAAGGCGTAATGGCTTTTTGCCCAAATAGATACTGAGTACATTTTTCACCATAGAAACTCCAGCCAAGAATTGTGGTAAAGGCAAATATTACCAGAGCGCCCACAACAATATAGTTGCCACCAGGAATCGCCATAGCGAAAGAAGTCGCTGTCAATGTCGCACCTGTCTGACCGTTCAACCAACCACCAGTAATGACGATAGTTAAACCAGTGATAGAACAAACAATAATAGTATCGATGAAAGTACCTAGCATAGCGATCAACCCCTGGCGAATCGGGTTTTGAGTTTTAGCTGTTGCATGAGCAATCGGCGCACTTCCCAATCCCGCTTCATTAGAGAAAATGCCACGAGCTACACCAAAACGAATTGCCGCCCACACTGCTGCGCCCGCAAAGCCACCTTGTGCCGCAACAGGTGTAAATGCAGATTTAACAATCAGAACAAATGCAGCGGGAATTTCACTGAAATTCATCCCCAGAACAATAATCCCGGCAGCAAGATAGGCAATCGTCATAAATGGCACTAATTTACCTGCTACATCAGCAATACGTTTAATACCCCCAATAAGCACTGCACCAACTAGAATTGCCAATACGATGGCCGTTACCATGGTAGAAACGCCAAAGTTACTTTGCAGCACATCAGCAACAGAATTCGCCTGTACGGTATTACCGATACCGAAACAAGCAATACTGCCAAATACCGCAAACAACGTCCCCAACCAAGCCCACTTTTTACCTAAACCGTTTTTTATGTAATACATGGGGCCACCAACATAGTGACCGTTTTTGTCAACCTCACGGAAACGGACTGCCAGTACCGCCTCTGAATATTTGGTTGCCATGCCCACTAATGCAGTTATCCACATCCAAAACAGTGCACCTGGCCCACCCAATACAACTGCGGTAGCCACGCCAGCGATATTACCCGTTCCTATGGTGGCAGAAAGCGCAGTCATCAGTGCGTTAAATGGCGATATCTGCCCTTCTCCCCGCTGATGATTACGCTCAAATAGTAATTTAAAACCCGTTCCCAATTTACGTATAGGCAGAAAAGAGAGGCGGAGCTGCATGAACAACCCAACCCCCAAAAGACCGACCATCATCGGTACTCCCAATACTACCCCGTTAATAGCACTCAGCCATTCTGTGATTAATCCCATATATTCCCTCGGATGTTTCATAACAAAATAACAACATATTCGCAGCAACTTAATAAAGAATATTTATAGAAAATATGCGAGAAAAAATTTCGTAAAAATGGAAAAAGATTTGATACTTGTGAGTGATATCACTTGATAGAATTTTAAGATTAGAATGTTCAAAAATTTATCACGCCCAATACATTAAAAAATATTTAGGTATAAACCGTTCCCTTAATCAAAATAACTTATTAGAATATTTAATTACTTAAACTAATCAAAACAAAACATTATTCTTTATACTCCGTTTTTTATCAATTAATGAACTGATTAATATTATTTTTAAAAGTAATTTTTTAAGAAATAAATCATTGAGTATAAATTATCAGCGATTTTTATGAGAATATCTTGCTCGCTCTACCTATCATGTTTTTCCTTTTAAACAAACCACTATCCGAAATGTATTCATTACATCAGCCAAAAGAACAATAGAAAATATATGTGATATTTTTCTATTGTCATAAAACCACCGAATCTTTTTCGAGCCGCCTCACAATAATTGAATAACCTCATTGTTTTATTGTTCCACTCAACTCATTTTATCAGCCTGGGTTAATGAGTAAGGAGAGAACCTCATAATGGAACAACAATATTTCATTGGTGTTGATGTTGGCTCCGCCAGTGTCCGTACTGCGGTTTTTGACCAATACGGTAAACGGCATGCATTCTCCGCTCGGCCTATCCAGCAATTTCATCCAAAAGCTGATTTTGTTGAACAATCTTCTACTGACATCTGGGCGCAAGTATGTGCGACAGTAAGAGAAGCTGTTGCACTGGCAAATATTAATCCTATTGATGTTAAATCAATCGGCTTCGATGCCACCTGTTCACTCGTCGCGGTAGCAGCAGAAGGACGCTCTCTTTCTGTGGCCGAAAATGGCAATCCTGAACACGATATCATCATGTGGATGGATCATCGTGCCATCAAGGAAGCCATCACGATAAATCAAACCAATGACCCTGCACTCTGCTATGTAGGTGGTGAAATCAGCCCTGAAATGGAACTACCGAAAATCTTATGGTTAAAAAACCACTTTCCTCAACGTTATCAGGATATATGGCGTTTCTTTGATTTAGCTGATTTTCTGGTGTGGAAAGCAACTGCCGCTGATGTAGCCAGTATCTGCACGTTCACTTGCAAATGGAACTATCTAGCTCATCAAAAACAGTTCAGCGAAAAACTACTCTATGATGTAGGGTTAGAAGATTTAACAAATAAAGTTCCGTCTACCATCATTGAACTTGGCGAAAAAGCAGGTTACCTGACTGCTGAAGCGGCTAAAGATTTTGGGCTGCACACAGGAATCATCGTCGCCGGTGGTATTATTGATGCTCATGCTGGCGGATTGGCACTGGCTGGCGCCTATCCAGAGGGCAGCCTGGTTATTATCAGCGGTACCTCAAACTGCCACATGATTGTCAGTCCTTATCCTGTCATGGTTCCGGGGGTTTGGGGGCCCTATTTCGGCGCAATGCTACCCGGTTACTGGCTCAACGAAGGTGGACAAAGTGCCGCCGGTGCATTAGTTGAATGGTCAATTCGTCAACACAATAGCTGGCTAGAGCTGGAAGCCGAAGCCGAGGAATCTGGTCATCATTACTACCGGCTACTGAATGAAGCAGTTGCACAGTTAGAAAAACAAGAAATATACCCGACCACACAGCTTCATATTTTAAGTGACCATCATGGCAACCGTTCACCAAGGGCAAACCCTAATGCCAAGGGAATGGTAAGCGGGCTGACGCTGGCAAATGGTCGTGATGATCTGGCCCGTCATTACTTGGCAACACTGCAATCTATCGCTTATGGTACCCGCCATATTATTGATGCATTAGTCGAAGCAGGACACCAGATAAACAGGCTGGTTATGTGTGGTGGTGCAACCAAAAACCCTCTATGGTTACGTGAATATGCCAATGCCACTGGGCGCGAAATCCATCTCACTCAGGAAGAGGATGCTGTCAATCTTGGCTCTGCTTTGCTTGGTGCCGTTGCTTGCGGTTCCTTTGCAAACTTCTCTCAAGCAGCAAAATCGATGGTACGTGACGGCAACATTATCAAACCGGAAAAAGAGACATTTTTATTTCATCAAGCCAAATATCAGGTCTATCTACAAATGTACCGAGATCAACAGCGATATAACGAAATCATGCAAACCGGTAATTAGCTTAACGTTAATAATCTTAACGTTAATAATCCATCTATATACCCTATGGATTTCAAGATGAATCGCGACGGCAAGGGAGTGAATCCCCGGGAGCATTACATTTAAAATACATTTTATAATGACATTCTACAACTATAAAGCCATAAAGTAACCGGAGGAAAAGTCTCTGGGTTTTACCATAGCCATGCTTTCAAAATGGAAGGAAAAATGATCCACATTCTCTTAAATTAAACGAACTGACTCACTATTAAGAAACATATGAAAGAAAATAAGAACTCATTGATAAAATTTCTCCGGCCTCATAAGCCGGAGAAAAGGCGATCAATCCTTATACCTTATAACTGTATTGATAATATCCGCTAGAATCATAATAGAGACCAGACTTCTTCTCTACCGCGTTTAGCAACACACCTTTAATATGAATGCCATTTTGCCTAAATCGGCGAATAGTAACATTAACTTCTTTAACCCTTGTTTTATGATAACGTGCAATTAACAATGACGTTCCTGCATATCTCCCAATAATCGCAGCATCAGTTACAGCCAAAATAGGAGGAGTATCTACCAAGACATAATCATAATGCTCTTCTGCCCAAGATAATAATTCTTTAAATCTATTATTCATAAGTAATTCTGACGGGTTTGGCGGAATAGCACCTCGATTGACAAAATCAAGCTCAGTAAGATACGTTCTGGTAATAATCCCTTTTAACTGATGTTGACCAGACAAATATTCAGAAAGCCCCATAGATTGAGGACTTTCCAAGATTTTATGTAAACGACCTCTTCTCATATCTGCATCGATTAAAAGCACGCGTTTATTACTTAATGCCAATACAGCGGCAAGATTTACTGAAATAAAAGACTTTCCTAATTCAGGAGCAGAACCTGAAAGAAGAATAATTTTGTTTGCAGATTCCATCATTGAAAAATGCAAGGTTGTTCTAAGGCTACGCAATGCTTCAATAGCTAAATCAGTGGGATCTTGAATAGCTAATAACCGCAATTTCTGACGATGAGTTTGCTTTTTCTGTTGTTGATCAAGTTTGATCTGAGTCTCAGATAGTGGAATAGTAGCGTAAACGGAAACACCTATTTCTTCCAATTGTTCGGGGCTTTCGATTCCTTTACGAAACATGACTCGTATGCAAATCAACCCAGCAGACAATATAAATCCCAATACCATCATCGATGCAATAATCAATGACTTCTTCGGTTTTACCGCTGAACTTTCTACAATAGCTTCATCGATAATACGCACATTACCAACCGTCCCCGCTTTCACGATATTCAACTCTTGCTGTTTATTGAGTAACTGCACATAAATTTCTTGGTCAACTTGAACATCTCTGGCCAAACGTAAAATTTCCTGCTGTGTTTTAGGTAACCGTTTGATTGATTGATTCAGCTCCTTTTTGGTATCAACCAAAGTCTTACGTTTATCAAGCAACGCAACATAAGCGGGATGTTGTTTGGTATACAACTGCTGTAATTCAGCTTCTTTGAAAGTCAATTCATTAATCTGTTTCTCAATTTGGACCAATGTCTCCAGAGCCGATTTTGCTTCAAGTGATAAATCGATAGATTCATTCGCTTGACGATATTGATTAAGCAACTCTTCAGAACGATTAAGCTCAATTTTAACTTTAGGCAAATGATTTTTTAAGAAATTAAGGCTACTTTCAGCCTCTTCCGCCTTTCTTGTCACATTTTGTTGCAAGTAATTTTTACCAATACTATCCAGTATCAATTTTATTCTTGCACGATCATCACCTTCTATTTCAAGCAAGATAATACCGGTATTATTACCTTTTTCTTTTACCCGCAAAGCCTGTTGCAGCCCGCGAATAACACCCAATTTTCCCCGTTTAACCAACGTGAAACTTTGCCCTGGAGCAGCTGAAATATTTGAGATAAGCAAATTTATGCCATCGATATCAAATACTTTGTTTACTTGCCCGTGGAAAACCTGATCGTCAAAAAACAACCGATAATTTTCTGCATCGTCAACATATATTTTTATCCCTTTATTAATATATTCAGGTGATATTGTAAAATGTTTAATAACAATATCAGGCTTTGGCATACCACGAAGACGGGCAATGCCCTTACCTATCACAGGAAAATAATCCGCTGTAACCTGAACATCCAAATTTAGATCCTTTACTGTCTTTCCTAATATCATTCGGGAAGTTAATAACTCCAATTCTGCCGATATATCTGACGGTTTCCCAGAAAACATATCCGACATGTCGCCAATTAAAGGCAATGCACTACTTCTCTTTTCAACCTGCAATAAAGCATTTGCCTTGTATATCGGAGTTACAATCAAGGAATAACAAAGGCCAATAACGGTGAACAATAGGGTAATTCCACCAATCACCCAGCGATAATCGAATAAGGCACTAAGAAGACGGCCTAAATCAATTTCATCACTATCCGTATGAGTGTGACTTGATTTATCTGATGTAGTCATAAAAAGCCTATAATTACTTTATTGATAAGTAATGAAGAACAGCAAACCCATAATATAAAAATACTTATAAGTTATAATTTCCCTAACCAACTATTAGCACTATTAAATAATAACTGATACACATATTCATAAACCTCGATATCAGACTTATAAGGATCGGGGATCACCATTTCATTTAACCAATGACCTAAAAGCATTGTTTTCCCCCTTGCCCCTAGATTTATCCTATTTACAGCCTCAATATGTTTTTTTTCCATAACCAAGATCAAACTTGACTTCTGGCATAATTCACTGGTTAGTTGGCGTGCTATATGCCCTTCTAAGGATAATCCATGTCTAGCCGCAACCCTACTTGAGAATTCATTTGCAGGTTTACCAATTAAAGCCGATATTCCCGCAGAATAAATCTCTTTCTGAGGAAATAGCTGCCGCAATAAACGCTCTCCTGTTGGCGATCGACAGATATTACCCACACAAACAATCAGAATAGAATTGAACATTAATTCGGCCACTTACGAATCCATTTAGTTGTTTCAGTCAGGCTATTAATGCTTGATATCGTTGGCACCAACTGATTAATAACCCGATTCCAGCGAACGACTGGCGCACTGGTAACATAGACAATATCATAAGGTTGCAAATTAAACTCAGTTCCCAGGACTAACGCCGTCGCATCCTTAGCATTGAGCTGATAAATATTGGCTATTTTCCCCTTATTATCAGGTACATTACGCAGAGAACGGATAACAAAGATGCCATTAGCATCACTTGATAATTGATCTATACCTTCAGCATTACCCAATGCTTCGGTCAAAGTCATTCCACTGCGATCCATACGTAGAGTGGTTTGTTTTCTGACTTCCCCCATAACAAACACTTTCAAATCATCATTACGAGGAATGTATAAGATATCGCCAGAATAGAGCAGACGATTTTGCTTCAGATCACCATTTTGCATCAAATCTTGAAGAGAAATAATCGTTTCTTTTCCCTTATGAGTCAAAATGATCCTCCTCCAGTCAGCATTTTCGGTTAAGCCGCCAGCATGGTTAATCGCATCAATAATGGTTAAAGGAACGTTAGTGATAGGTTGTTGAGCAGACCTGGCAACTTCACCTGTTACATAGGCTTTTTGTGAACGAAAAGCAGCAATATTGACATCAACTTGAGGTGATTCGATGTACTTCGATAACTTATCAGTAATCATCGTACGCACCTGAGTGACCGTTTTTCCTTTCACATGAAGTTTACCAACATAGGGATAAAAAATCGTCCCATCAGAATGCACCCAGTTACCCGTATCACTAGCACTACGATATTGTCCTGCCGGTATTGTCAATTCAGGATGATCCCAAACAGTAACCATAATGACATCCCCCACACCAATACGGTATTCATACTGTTGTAATTCTTTATCTAATTCAGGATTAGGACGCGCAATAGCAGAATTCACTCGTAAATTTTCAATTAATTTTGGTGTTACCGGATAAACATTTACCAAATTATTAATATCATAGTTACTATCATCATCATTGATTATTTCTTTATTATAAACAGTAAGGCCACTCCCAGGTATAACAGTACAACCACCTAATAGCATAGAACCGGACAATGCCAGAACTATAATTAATTCCTTAATATTCATCAGAAATTTATCCTTAAAAAATAATAAACAAAAAAGAATACAGAAAATAGTATTAATTATAATCTCCCTAACAAAACTAGATTATAATATAATAAAATATAATATAATATAAAGATTTTGCTTAAGGTCCGCAAGATTCTAGGCTACTGGTCATATCACTTGGTAAAAACAATAGAAATCAACTTAATAGCTTTGAAAAATTCAGACTATTAAATAATAGGTAGTAAATTAATTAATTATTTTATTATTTAATATATCTTATAAGGTATTATTACAAACAGAAAGTAAGAACAGACCTATCAAATAAAGGATAGTGAGGATATTTATCAGAATTTATCGAAACCAAATACATACTCTCGATGACATTGTGAAGAAAACACATACCTACTTACATCAAATCCGTGTTCATATCATCGACTTTGGTGCTTGAAATGGTGATAAAAATAAAAAAACAGACAATCAATTTATCAAACAACTCCAATTATAAAACCCCAAATTTAGTCATATTATAAACAATAGCTCGGTAGTATCGGATATTTTTAGATTGTTTTAACTTTAAAAATCACCACTTTGTACTTTTCACGTTTATCAACTACCATTACCGGTTGTTTTATATAGCAGTAGAAGATCTGAGAATTGGACATATTCCACAAAAACTTTATCAACTGGGATTACCATGAAAAAATCTACTATACTAAGAATCGCCAGGCCAACTGACAATTTAACTCAAGTTGCTGAAATGTACTGCCGAGGTTTAGGATTTATTCTCCTAGAGCAATTCGAAAATCATGAAAATTTTGATGGCATCATTCTAGGGCATCCAAATCATCTCTGGCATCTTGAATTTACGCATCATCGTGGCACAACAGTAGGAAGATCCCCCACACAGGACAATTTATTGGCTTTCTATATACCAGACCATTCAGAATGGTTAGATCAGATATCATTAATGGAAAACGCTGGCTTTATTGCAGTCCCCTCTTACAACCCATATTGGGATATTGAAGGTAAAACATTTGAAGATACTGATGGTTATCGGGTTGTATTACAAAACACAGTATTCCTTGTTTGATTATTAATCGACCTTAAGCATACTTGCCCTAATAACCAACCCACACCTACGTTGTTTTACATTACGCAATAACATTATCAAAACTCAGCTATTGACACTGAGTTTTGATATATTCTTGCAAGTATTTCGTTTGCTGTTCGTTTTCAACAATCATTCTTCGGAGATCGAAATAATCTTGTTCAGTTGCCGGGTTAAGTCGTGGGGTGGCTGCATGGCCCACGCTGCCGGAGGAGCCGGTTTGGCCTTGATGACAGGTGGCCGCGATGCGCAACCGGCGATGACCAGCGGCAACATCATTGCGCAGAACATCAATTTCAGATTTGGCATTAGCAAGTTCCTTTGTATGCTGATTATCCAGTTCAGACAGGAGCCTTATCCTCTCCTGCTGATTAACGATTTCATTCTGCTGCTCCAGCAACTCACTCTGTAGCTTAACGGTCGTATCAAGCTGTTTGGTATACTTACCGTAATAGTGATAAGCCAGAAGCGAGGCAAGCGCCAGAGCAATAACAGTATAACCACGAGAGTTAAACTTCATAATATCGCTCTACAAAAGGGAAAATGCTTTATCAATGACCTCATCGCTATAAGGTTGACTACCATTTTCCATGGTAATAATGGACTTAATAAGCTCTGTCATAAATACTTTATTAAATACATCAACAACCTGATCGCGAGTCACTCCCGTGTCTTTACATACGTGGTTAATATAGGCATCAGTATTATTTTCATTAGTGGGAGCCCATCGTGAAATGATCCCTTTCACTGTTTTAAGGCCATATTTCCGATTGTAATTATGCAAAATTTTAATTATTGCCCGAAGACCATATTCAGGACTGACAAACTGACAGAAAGATTTATCAGTACGCTGTGATGCAGGGATCAAGCCTTGCCAACTATCACCCAAACGAATATTACCTGGGTTATTATTTCGAATGCCTCTGCTCATAATTCACTCCTATTGTTTATTACCTGTTTTGTTATTAACAACTTTTCTTAAGATCTGACCAAAATAGTCAGTGCCCAGATAACCAATAATGACACTGCTGATGTAAGCCAAATCCGTGCTCATACCAAAAAAATTCAACACATCACGGATAAACCAAGCAATCATGGCACACATAATAGAATCCATAATTGTCGTCCAGAATTTACCACCGTTATATCGACCTCTGAGATAAGCCATTGCGGCAGCCAGCGCCGCACCTATACCTTGTTCTTTGACTGACAGCAGCCATAACCATAGCTGCATCCAGATGTCAGGCTGTTTATCCATGTATTTCATCCTTCACTCCCACTCACATAAATGGGAATCCATAGGCTGCCGTGTAGCCTTAAATTTGAGTTAATAGGAATACTGCGAAATCAGTAGAATAAGAAAAGGCTACACATAGTGCAGCCTTAAATTTTATAAGGTGATTACTTACATTTAATATAATACCAAGCTCATCAACAAACTCTGCTGGTGTATCATTATGCGTAAGGGAATGATAATAATTAACAGATAGATATATCCGTTATCTTTCAAGTTACTTCTTTGTTGGCTGCACTCCTCCCGGTCACATCGTTCGCTATGCTCCTGGGGATTCGCTCCCTTGCCATCGCGATCCATCTTGAAATCCATAGGGTACAGTTTATTAAAGCATTAACTTTAAATTACCTGTCCTAATAGATTATGGAAAGACAGAGTAATCAGATGAAAACGATTAAAAAATTAGATCATATAGAGCATTGTAGTCACTCATCCATGAACCTCCTTAATATTAAGACTAAATTACAACGTATAATAAACCATAGTTCATGGTAATTATGCACACCTGGTAATAAATCTCTCAAGGCAATTTGATCAATAAAACGTTTAGCAAGCAATTTTTTTAAGGATGGATCGTGTATCTTTTTTCTGTACAAAATAAAAAAACTACCAACTTCTCGTATTGCATGACGACTAAGAGATCTTTTTAACGACTTTTCACCTTTAATTTCTTTTGAGATTTTAATAATTGAATTAACCACGGTAATATAGCTATCAGCTCGATGATATAATTTTTTACTTTCTCTTGAGCGAGTTATTGATTGCAAATTATGTCGATAACAATACAATTGCTCCTCACAAAATCCGATTCGATTCGATATAAGTGACAAATTAATTGTCCATAAGATATCTTCATGAAAGATATTTTCCATAAAACTCAGTTGGTTATTTATAATTAATTCTTTTTTAATAAGTTGTAACCAAACAAAATGTGGCCATTCTCTACACTCAACGCAATATTTTATCCACTCTTTACCCGTTAACACTCTGCCATAAGGTTGTCTACGTGTTATTCTTCTATTCCCTTGTGAGAATGGATCTTCTGTAAAACTGACTCCATTGCCAATTAACACATCTAATCTCTGTTCAATAGCTTGATCAAGCCATTTTCTTAATATTTGTGGTTTTAGCCAATCATCACTATCAACAAATAAAACCCACTCCCCTCTCGCATATTTTATGCCGTAATTTCTAGCTATTGAAACACCACGATTTTCTTGATTAAGGATCCGTATTCTATTATCTCTTTTTTCATATTCTTTAATTACTTCTAAGCTGTTATCTGTTGAACCATCATTAATAATAATGACCTCAAAATTAACATTTTCTTGCGAAGAAATTGAATCTAACAAATAGATTATATTATTTTCATCATTAAAAACAGGGATAATGATAGTAATATCAAACTGAAACATCTATCATCCTTTTAATGAGTTAGTTATTTTTGATAAAAACACCATTTTCATAATAAAAATGCACCTTTTCCCCATTGCTATTCACAGACCATACAATATTTTGAGCATCAATTATAGATGGGATTGAAAATTTCCACCAAAACAGTAAATCATTAAGTATGACAATGGCAAGATGCACTGGGAATTTAGGTATTACTATCTCCTGTAAAGATAGAAATAGTATCAGAAATCTATTGGAACAGTTTAAATAAATCGGCAAATGTAGCAGATAAAATTAAAACAATTAAAACAATTAAAACAATTAAAACAATTAAAACAATTAAAACAATTAAAAGTGATATTAATTTAAAATGGCTTGTGTAATCTATATTAAAAATACAGTTAAATACTTTGAGGGTGAAAAAGTAAAATATAATCAAGCATAATAAACAGAAGAAAATAACAGAAGAGGAACTATTCAACTAATTGTAAAATGAGCGATTCAAATGTTAATGTATTATTATATAGATATTCAAATAGCATTTAAAAATTTAAAAGACAATATTATCCCTTATTTATTAATGCAAAAATATTTAAAACTCATAGGCATTCTGGATAACATGGTAAGGGAGACAATTGCACTACAATTCTTTTTCCTGCAACGACGCGTTGTTGGCTTTTCGCCTGCACTGTCCGTTTCCCATCCCAACGTAGACGAGTCCTTAAGAATAACTCACCGTGAGAAAACTGCGGACTCAAACGCATAGAAAAAGTGACGGGTAGCATGTCCAAACGATAATGCATCTCACCCACTGTCAACACTTTTCCTTCAACCACCGTCAACAATGACACCTCAACGTTTGCCGTTCTGGGTAGAGAGGCCTGCATGGTCACATCGCCCTCAATCAGACGTGATGCTTCATGCTCAACAGCCTCACTAACACAACCGGTAATCAGCAAACACAACATGACCAACCCTATTTTGGTCATGTTAGGCTGATCCTACGTTGTGACAACGGAGTATGCTGCCCATCCAACAAACGCTGTAATGTTGTCTCATGTTCAAGCCCCATGACAAGACCTCTACTCAGCACCGCAGAAAGCGGCTCATGAACGTTTTGTGGTATATACCCTGACGTAACCCGACGACCACAACAAAGGCTATCATTTTCATGGGGCACATTTGTTAAATGAATGGGTAACGAATTCTCAATTTTCATACTCGCATTCCCAAAGATTCGTTCTGTTGAGAGCCCATCGGAAGTTGAGCTTGCAATAATTCCTGCCAAAACTCAGCATGATCCAACATACTTGAAAGGCTCTCTTCAAAAACAGCCTGATTCAACCGACTTGCTGACATTTGCCGATAAAGCTGCACCATCAGCGTTGACTCATCAAAACCAAAGTGAAGATCAAACTGATACCAATGACGATTAAAGCTAGCTAATTGACGGAAAATCCCCTCTCCGACCGCAGTAATATCAGCGACATCTATCTGTAAAATGAGCTGGTCACGTTCAGGAATTAAGATCAAAGAGAGGTGAAGATGCTCATCAAAACAGAGAGCAGCCACACCTTCATGATTTAAAGCTAGGTGCGGCAAGCCGAATTTAGCAGCAAATTCAGACAAAACTTGGTTGACGATGGCTATCACATCCATGGGTTACTCCTGCTAGAGAAGGCAATCAGACCAACTTGAATTACCGAGTAATCAAACAAACGGGTTACCCCCGCAGAAAAGGGACTCAGTTTACTACCATCGCCTTTTGGACCTCTGTCACTCAAGGGCAATTCTTTTAATAAAAAGGTCACCCCAGTGATTATCGAAAACCAAACACCGGAGCATAGGAAGATGCTTTTTTTCCTTAACACATCCTGCCAGTTAAGAACTGAAATCTTAATTTGATATTTTCGTTTTTCTGCACCTTTGACGGTATGAGTAGATTTTAAAAACGAGATAAAATAACGGTATCCATCAATAAGAGCGCACCTTTCGGTGCGCCCAAGCTTATTATTCAACGGGTCTACTCCGCCAGCATTACACCACACCAGTCGCCGCGCGCCATGCCTGGACATGGCTCTGATAAAGCTGCTGTATCAATTGCAAAACCTCTCTCATGAAATTGTTATCCAATGAGATCTGATCTTCACTCTTCTGTTTTTCATGTTGAGCAATAGATGAATCCACTTCATGTTCCTTAGCTTTAGCCTGAGAAAGTCCCTGTTCTACCTGTACCGAATTATTGGACATACTCTCTAAAGACTTCATCACTGAACTTAAGAACTGCTGCTTGCTGTTACGACTTTCAAAAACCAAGGTAATAGATTTCAGAGCACTCTTGTCAGCATCTTGTGCTACATTCCATACTCTACCAATTGCTGCCCGATCTGCATCGCTCCCCTTACCCAACTGTTGCAACTTAAGATCGATTAATTCGTTACGACCAGCAATATTACCTTCCAACGTCTTCTGCTGCTTAACCGCTTGACTGTTTTTAACGGAAGAAAAACCACCTATCAGCCCCGAACCAATCGTCATTAAGCCTGAAACCACTGCCATAGCAATCATCAACTTGGCGCTATGTCGCATCTCATCCACTTGTGACTTCTGAGCATCAATGGACGCTTTATTCTCAGTGTCACGCTGCAAAATACCCAGTTCACGCATTCTCTTGGCAATCTCAAACAACAGCGACATCATATCCAGCGTATTATTTAATTCTTGTCCGACATTTCCTAAGCGACTGGGATCGAAGCTCTGTTTCGGTACAATCAATTCAACCGTATCCGTAAGCCTAATTTTTTCCGGCTGTTGAACAGCAGCTTCATGTGCTGTCGGTGTCGGCACAGAACTTTTGTCAATTACAGCATCAACGCCGTTATCGACATTGCTCACCTGATGACTACTAACATTATCAATTCTCATTTTTTTACTCCCTAAATTCCCTGTGGTCGGCTGGCAAGGTTATTTATCATGTCACCTCTGGCATTGAGCATCTGAAAAATCATTTCCATCACATGTTGAAAAGACTCTACCAGTTGGGACAACTCCTCTTTCAATTTGTCCATAACAGCCTGAAATGCAGTCAATTCGCTACGTGAAAGCTGTACATCAGCTTGTCGGTTAGCCGCTTTACTCTGGAAGGCAGCATTGGTAGTTTGAGCAGCGCCATTAGCAACATCAACCACCATATCGCTCACCTGCACACTCACTTTCACACTTCTGGCCACAGTATTAGCTGCTGTACCAGCGACTTTTGCAGAAAGTTCTGCCGCCTTTACTGCCATCTTAGCTGTCATTTCAGCCACTTTAACGCCCATCTTAGCGCCCATTTTTGCTATCAAGCCAGCAGCTGAACCACCGAAACTGACTGCCGCTGCCGCCACAGCCATCGTAACCTCAATCGCAGTTATGACCGGCCCTAACCATTTCATGGTTTCCTTGCTGATTAAACCATCTTGAGCCGCTTGTTGTAGTCCCTGAGAGACCACGCCCATTACCCCTCCGGCAATCAGCAAAGCGCCTGCTACCGCACCAACGCCGGTAGCAACCATAATTGCTCCAACCACAATTGAGGCAATCGCACTGATCCAGCCAAAGATCTTAGAAAACAATCCAGATTTCTGTGCCTCTTTAGCTGAATTTTCAGCCTCTTTAATCTTCTGCTGGTTCTCATCCATTTTCTGCAAGCTTTGCTGGCGTGCTCGCTGGATATCTTCGATTTTGAGATTCGTCTGATCACGCTCAATCTCGCTGGTCAGTTTGCCCAGTTCAATCTCTATTGCCTCAGATGAGAGAAAATTCTCTACCATCTCCTTTGAGGACAATCGCGAAACTTCTGTCAGCTTTATTATCACCGCCTTTGTCAGCTCTTTTGCCTGCATCACCTCTTGCATACCTGATTCGAGCATAGCCATGTCTTCTGGTTTAGGGTGAGCATTCATCACTGCCAATGGCGCTGGCAATGATACTCCTCGTGACTTAGCAGTATCAGAAGGCAGCAAGTTACCCGCCTGGCTAGACGTAACGTGCTCCTCGCCTTTAGGAGGTATAGTTGCTGGGATCTCACCAACTTGAAAACCATCTCCCAATTGAGGAATTCGAGGTTTATTTACTATCGGATCCATTTTCCTGAGTCCTTTTTATTGTAATAGCTTCTAACATTGCACTAGAACTGGCAGCCAAAGCGGCCTGTTCCGGCGAAGCTGCCGCAAGCTGTTGGGCCGAGTAGAAGCCACTCTCAGCCCCATCAAGTTCTCCTAATTGCAGGAGACATTCGGCAGCATGAAATGGAAAACGGGGCTCATTAATATCAAGCATTGCTCCGTAGCTATAGCTTTGAATTGCCTGCTCCAGTTGCCCCATAGCCTGACGGCATGCCCCCAATCCAAGGAAGAACCGGGAGTCATAGTGATCTAACATACACAAAGCCTGGAATATCTTATGTGCATCCTGCCATTTGCCTGACTGATACTGGTTGAACGCTAGCGAGTAAAGTTGCTCCAACGTATCACTAGAAATATCCTTCAACATGGCAAGAGTGCCGCCATCATGAAGAAAAGATTCCAGCTCTTGTGCATATTGGTCAGAAGTCGTTGATGTTTCTTGATACTCCATAATCATTCCTTAAATTGCGCCGAGAATATTGCGCATAATACTGTCATACTTTTGAATAAAACGGTTTAACGCCTCAATAGCCGCGTTATAACGGGAACTAGCCTCATTTAAGCGTGTTGTTTTTTCCTGGACAGTATTGTTCAGTGGATTTACACGATCATTAACCGAAGTAGAAAAGTTGGCTAAGCGATTATTATCTTTGTCATATTCGTAAGAATCCGCCAGACCTGTCATAGCGCCGCTTTGCTTATTGGGACTCTCTAAAAATGCCTTAATAGAGATTTCAGAGCCAGAAGATATCTTCTTTAACAGTTTATATTCAGCACTTTTCTCAAAAGCGGCCTGATCACTAAAGCCATACTTCTTATAGTCCAGCAAATCGAAGGAACCGGAATCGGTAATATTAAGCGTCCCATTAGCTGCTAATTTCGCATTAATCTCCGACTGAATAACACTGTAAATCTTTAATTCTGCGGTCAATGCTGCCAGGTCATCACGCAACTCAAGTCGTTTTTTATCATGACCTGACATAACAGAAACAAATATATCGATTACATCATCATCAAGACGATCCGGCGTTAAATTAAAATGAACCGCAGCCAGAAAATCCCTTAATGTCCAATCAGTTTTTAATGTCGAGCTATTCAAGAAGGATTTAAGATTCTTGATACCATTCTTTATTTGGCTATCGAAATGACCATCTTTGACAATAGCGTCCGCTGGCAGAAAATAGGCAATCAGTTTTTTCAGGAGATCCTTATTTTTATTTTCAGTGATAACATCAGAACCAGATTTAATCTTGATCCCCTTATTAAGAATAAGCTCAACCAATTCATTGAGTTCAGAAGATCCAGAACCTTGTAATTGCTCTAGCGAAACCCCGTTCAGATCTTTCAAAAAAAGCTGTGGGTCATTTTGATATGGCCTAATTTCCACCTTCAAACTCCTTATACAATAATGCCACGCATACGAGGTGGGCGACGGAGACGCTTTCCCTCTTCCAGAGAGGGCGGTTGGTTGCTTCGTAAGCGATTAACTTCTGTCAGCAACTCTTGTTCGGCATTCTGAACTAAAGTAACGTCAGTATGACCAAACAGTTCTGTACCCACACTTGGGTTGATGCCAAGAGACTGCCACATCTCCTGCAACAGTTGCAGTCTGTGATCACTGTCCTTAATGGCCGCCTCAGCAGCGTGCAGTACCTTGGCGTTAGGTTTCTCTTGCATCAGTGACTCCTATAATAAAGAGAGATATTGATTCTTCCTGTCAAAGTTGGACTTTTTTTTGTTGTTTTCTCATTTGATGTAACGATATAACGCAACTGGCTTCTAACTCGAACCAGCCAGGCGCGACCTCACTTGCGCCTGTCCAACGGTGATAAAAGCGGGCCAAACGCTCATCATTAAGGGGAGAATCAACCAAAGTATTAACTTGACCATAAAGTCGGCTACCCGGCCCAAGCATTGCCATCGTTGCTGCTGCTAACAGATAAAGAGGCGCAAATGGATTAGCCAGTCCTCGACGCTGCCGGGTGCGACGTAACATGATGATCCAAACTCGTGGCGCATCATAGCGCCAAGCAATTTCACAATCTTCATACCACACACGCCAACCAAGAGGGATCGCGCTACTTCCCATATAGTGAGGGTGAACCGAATAACCCTGCTCCTCAAACCAAGGCTTAAGTGGATCACGGTTCATAGACACACCCTGCCAAGAGGTTGGATATTGATCTGTTGAGTCAACTCTTGATACGAGAGCACAGGCAAGCCGTGGTGATCACCTTCAATTAACTTACGAACATAGCGACGAATATCCATTGATACGATTAACACTGGCTTATTCTGCATCTGTGTTAAATCGCCCACTGTTTTCTTCATCTGTTCAAGGAAACTTTGCGTCACCGCTGGGTCTAGCGCCAGATAACTACCTGCGCTCGTTTGACGAATACCACTCCGGATCTGCTCCTCTACCTGTTGATCCAACAAATAGGCGGGCAGAATATTGTTGCCATTAGCATACTTGTAACAAATGTAACGCTTGAGACTACTGCGAATATATTCCGTTAATTGCACTACATCTTTCTCCTTCTGCCCCCACACCACCATAGCTTCGAGAATCGTACGTGTATTACGAATAGAGATGTCCTCGCCTACCAACCGTTGCAGTATCTCAGTCATCCGTTGCAATGGGATTATGCGCATGGCCTCCTTGACCAATTCCCCATAACTGCCTTCCATCTGTTCCAGAAGATAACGGGTTTCCTGCACGCCAATAAAATCTTCGGCATACTCCCGCAACACATGTGACAAATGCCAAGTGATCACCTGAGACATGGATAAAACCGCTAGCCCAGATTTCCCCAAACGTTCCTGATGTGCTTCGGCTACCCACAAGGTAGGCTGATTAGGTAATAGAGGTTCCCCTTCTTCATAAGGGATAGCCAGTAATTCCAACTGACTGACCGGTTCCTGCACCAGTAAATGCGCTGAACGCAGCCGACCACGGGCAACGGGCACCTCTTGTAGCTGGATCAGGTATTCCCCTTGCTTCATCCCTTCATTAAAACGTAAGTGAATACCCGGAAATGGTACGCCCAAATCCAAATAGAGGGCGCGTCGTACCCGTATTAATTCATCATTCAGTGAAATAGCTTCCAGCTCAGCCTGTAATCCCGCATCCACATCAATAAGTAAAGGAACCGTCATAGCAAATTCCTCTTTCTCATTCAGTTTTCCAGCTTTGGCCTTACTGCCGCTCTTGGGTTTAGATTTGGCCGCCGGTGCGCCTGCCCCTTGGGCTAACAGTCTAGGAAGATCCGCTTGTTGGCTGGCGTTGGCTTGTCGCTGGCGCTGGAACAGCAAATAACCGCCACCCGCCACCACCAGTGCAAGCATTAAGAAAGTTAATGTAGGGAATCCAGGAATAAGGCCAAATACCACCAATAAAACACCGCCAATTAATAGTGCCTTTGGTTGAGCAACGACCTGATCACCAATCTCACTACCTAGATCAGAGGCGTCTTCTGACGAAACTCGGGTAACAATGATGCCTGCCGTAATCGCAATCAACAGGGCAGGAACCTGAGAGACCATACCATCACCAACGGTCAAAATGGCGTAGAGCTGCAATGCATCGGACGCTGACATCCCTTTTTGGGTGACGCCTATAGTTATCCCACCCAAAATGTTGACAAAGATGATGAGGAGACTCGCAATCGCATCACCCTTAACAAATTTCATCGCACCATCCATCGAACCAAACATCTGGCTCTCTTTTTCGATAATGCTACGCCTCTCCCTGGCTTCATTGACGTCAATAACACCAGCACGCATATCTCCGTCGATACTCATCTGCTTACCCGGCATGGCATCAAGGGAAAAACGAGCACTAACCTCAGCTACGCGCTCCGAACCTTTGGTTATGACGATAAATTGTACAATAGTGATGATCAGAAAGATCACTATCCCGACTATCAGGTTGCCACCGACAACGAAATTACCAAAGGTGTAGACTATTTTACCGGCATCTGCTTGCAGGAGGATCATCCGGGTGGTACTGACGGAAAGCGCCAAACGAAACAGCGTGGTCACCAGCAAGACCGCAGGAAAAGCGGAAAACTGTAAAGGGGAATTGATATAGACCGCCATCATCATGAGCACAACAGAGATGGTCATATTAATGGCGATCAAAATGTCAAGTAGGACAGGCGGAAGTGGCAAAACCATCATGAAGACCACGGCTAGCAACAATACTGCCAACATGATGTCTTTACGCTCGCCAATCAGACGCAATAACTCAAACCCACGGTTCACAATAGGACCCCTTGAGCGAGATAACGCTGATAAGCACCGCGTGCTTCTTCCAGGTTCCCTTCCTGTTGACAAGCACGGCTAACACAAAGCCAGAGGGCGGCGCTTTGTTCACCCTGCTCTTGTAAGAGAGTGCAATGTTCTTTTGCCATGCTCCCCTCTTGCAGTTTAAGTAATGAAACCACCAAGGCGCGACGCCCTTCCTGATGTTCAGGATGCAAAGCCAGTAATGCATCCAATAAAATACGAGCTCGGTCAGGATGACCGTATTGAAGTTGAAGCCAGCCGAGCAGCAACAGAGCGCTCTGCTGTTTAGCACTGAGAGTCATGGTCATACCTTGTGCAACAGGTGCAGAGCCATCTGCAACAACTGTTCATCTTGATTCATTTTTTCCAACAGGGAGACAGCATGCTGTACCCTGATGTCATTACCTTGTTGCAAAATTGTACGCAGACCACTAACCGCCTGACGAAAATCATGTGGACGCAACAGAGAGTGAAACCCATCTTGCGGGCAGGCAAAAGCCAACAAAGCCTGATCAGCCTTGTTGGCTGGATAAAGACGTGCGGCGTGAGTCTCAACGGATTGACCATCGGGCAATAATGCGTAGCGATCAGGTAAACTAACCTCTATCTCTTCCCGACTGATCGCCGTTAGTTGCTCAATTCCTATATGGGCGGCAGCGATTTTGCTCACGAAGCGAGCACCTCACGCTGTACTCTTAGCAAAGAGCGAAATGCCTGATGCAGCAAGGGCAACGTTATATGTCGTTCATCTAGTGTCACAAACAATAACAGGCGATCTTCCCCCAACCAACCACAACGCAAGGGCAGTTCAGGCCCCTGACCACTGAAAGTGAGTAGCATCGCTTTCACCATGACCTCTTTTCCCTGATGCCAGGGAATTTCACGGGCCAGCCAAAGTGTTAATGCGCCACCATAGCGCTCAATTTGCAACGTACCAGAATACTCAAAATCGATTTGGATCAAGGGGCTAGAAGCATCAGACATCTCCATACCCAAATCCTGACAAAACTGGAGCAACTGTGGCTCTATCCAGTTCATGATGCTCCCTCTCCCGACCACAATTCGTCTTCTTCTCTCTCAATTGCTGTATCCAGCGCCAGTTGACAAGCATTAAGCAAATTTTGGCGCTGTTCTTCATCACTGAACACCTCCACCGGAATCAAGCGAATCACTCGCTTTAACTCCCGGTAGAAATGAATTTGAGTTTGGCTATCCTGCAATCCCAAAGTATGACCGAGTATTTCAACATCTCGCACATTGGCCCAACGTTTCTCAACCAGAGAAACGACATCCCCCATAAGGTCAGAAGGCCCGTATGCCATGACTTTCCCCCTCTACCACGCTTTTCCATAACTGCTCAACCTGAACCGATAAACTGTTAAGCAAACGGAGTTTATGCATGTCACTCATCACACGTTCCAACTTAATCGGATCAAGTTGCCGCTGTTGGCTGTCCAAATCAGCACTCAACGCTTTCATGATGAATCCTGTTACTTCCATCAGGGAACTACTCTTGAAATTGGATTGAATATCCCGCCAGGCAGCCGACAACCCTTGGTAATCCATAACTGCATCACGATAGATGTTGCGCAATGCTTGCAAATTACCAACCCCGTTTCTAGCTGCTGCCGTGGCATCAGGCGTAATGCGGGCTCCCAACTCGATAGCCATTCCCTGCTCTTGCGCTAAACGTGACAATTCCTGTTCAACCAATGTCAATATGGCATGTGCCTCTGGCCTACCCGCCAGCGCCTCACGGGCCTGACTTAGCGCATAGAATTGCTCACTCACCTCTCCAGAGAAACTTTCCAGATAAGCCTGTAACTGAGCAATATTAGTCAACTGAGCACTATTTAAGTGAGAGATCAATGCCTTGACTTTTTGTTGACGCTCTAAATCTGGCACTTTCTGCAAATATTCACCCACCAGTGCCTCAATTTCTCGCACCCTGGCATGTCCATCGCTAACTTTACGTTTGGAAAGTGGCATATCCTTGCGTTCCGAAAATGCAAAAGTCATCTCTTCGGCCGCATCAGCAAAAGACTGGGATGCTGATACCAGCACAACTTTCTCTCCCTGAAACTGACCTACCTTAGCTTGTTCCTGTTGTGCGGTAACCCCAGCACCCAGTTCTGATAAAGTTATCGAATGAAGATGATTCTGGATAATATCCATAGTCTACCTTGTCATATCAGAGTTAATAATGAACAAATTATAAAGATACCGCTCCTGGGCCTATGCCAAAATCAGTCGTGAATTTTTAGCAAAAACCGCCATAACTCAAGGAAGAGCCCCATTGTTCTGATATAAGACCCATAAAACATGGGCAACACACCGTGAATAAAATAGGAAATCTTACCGATAAAGCAGAGAACAGCCAGGTAAACTCCAACTATTTTCTAAAAACTCCCGACTCAGGTTGCAATCCCTTCCTCCTCCCCTTCTCTATAGTATTTATAGCAGAGGTTATATAAACGATTATGAAGCTTTCCCTTGACCATATTCCCGGCAAAATGCGCCACGCCATTAATGAATGCCGGCTAATTCAGATTCGCGGCAGGGTTACTCAGGTCACGGGTACACTACTTAAAGCCGTTATTCCTGGTGTACGGATAGGTGAACTTTGTCACTTACGCAATCCTGACAACACACTGTCGCTTTTGGCGGAGGTGATTGGATTCCAACAACATCAAGCCTTGTTAACACCTCTCGGCGAGATGTTTGGTATCTCTTCAAATACTGAAGTGAGTCCAACCGGAGCTATGCATCAAGTTGGCGTGGGGGACTACCTGTTAGGGCAAGTCCTTGATGGGCTAGGTAATCCATTTTCCGGCGGTCAATTACCGGAGCCACAAGCCTGGTATCCGGTTTACCGAGATGCGCCAGCCCCCATGAGTCGTAAACGGATTGAGCACCCGCTCTCTCTCGGCGTACGCGCTATTGATGGCTTACTCACTTGCGGCGAAGGTCAACGTATGGGGATTTTTGCCGCCGCTGGCGGCGGAAAAAGTACGCTATTATCTACGTTGATTCGTAGCGCCGAAGTTGATGTTACCGTGCTGGCGCTCATCGGTGAACGTGGCCGTGAAGTGCGGGAATTTATCGAATCGGATCTTGGTGAAGAGGGCCTAAAACGCTCAGTGCTGGTGGTAGCGACCTCAGATCGCCCGGCAATGGAGCGGGCTAAAGCAGGATTTGTTGCTACATCAATCGCTGAATATTTTCGTGATCAAGGTAAGCGTGTACTCCTGCTAATGGATTCCGTGACCCGTTTCGCCCGAGCGCAACGAGAAATAGGTTTAGCTGCCGGCGAGCCGCCAACCCGACGTGGTTATCCCCCATCAGTGTTCGCCGCTTTGCCACGGCTAATGGAACGTGCTGGTCAATCCGACAAAGGTTCGATTACCGCCCTCTATACCGTTTTGGTGGAAGGCGATGACATGACAGAGCCTGTAGCAGACGAGACCCGCTCTATCCTTGATGGTCACATTATTTTGTCACGCAAACTGGCGGCGGCTAACCACTATCCAGCTATCGATGTGTTACGTTCCGCTAGCAGGGTGATGAATCAAATTATCACTCCTGAACATCAGGCTCAGGCCGGCCTGTTGCGCAAATGGCTAGCTAAATATGAAGAAGTTGAGCTTTTGTTGCAGATTGGAGAGTACCAAAAAGGGCAAGATCCCGTTGCTGACAATGCCATTGCGCACATTGAAGCAATACGTAGCTGGTTACGCCAAGGCACCCATGAGCCAAGTGATTTACCGCAAACCTTAGCTCAATTACAGCAGATAACAAAATAATGATTGGCCGTTTACAACGTATAAAGGCCTTGCGAGTCGAACGCGCTGAAAAACATTTTTCCTTGCAACAAATGAAACTGCAAACGGCCCGTCAACACCATCAGCAGGCTTTGCAAACCTTGCAAGATTACTGTCAATGGCGAATAGAAGAAGAACAACGGCTTTTTGAATTGTGTCAAGGCCAACCTATTGATCGCAAAGGCCTTGAACGCTGGCAACAACAAATTGCCCTGTTACGCGAAAATGAAGCGCAACTGGAAAAGCAAGTGGCTGAAATGACCGAAAAAGTGGAACTGGAACTCCGTCAATTAAAAGAGTGTCAACGTGTTCTGCACCACGCACGCCAACAGCAAGAAAAATTTAATGAATTGGGTCGTCAGCAACAAGAAGCGATCCGAGCCCAAGGTGAATACCAGGAAGAGCTGGAACAAGAAGAGTTCCATCGCCAGGAAAGAGTGTAAAACAGAAGAGTATGAACCCACTGACAGCTATCGGCAAAAAAGATGTCTCCTCCCTCCCAACGTCGTCTCCCGCAGAAGCAGACGCAGATTCGCAACGCCGTTTCGAGCAAGCTATCACCTCTCATGCCGCCAACACGCGTCAGTCAACCACACGGCGGACGGAACAACCGTTAACCAATACGACGACAAACAATAAACCAGCGGATCAACATGCCACACATGACTCAGATGAGGAGCTTCCACTATTCGACTCTTCCCAACTGGCAATTGATGATCCGCGCAAGCAAGCCTTATCATTGACAGGCCATGGCATGCCTGCGCCACTTCAAAATCAGAAAAAAAACGTATCGTCCCCCGCTCATCGCTTCAATGAGATCGCTAACGAGATAAGGGAATCTCTGTCAGCACCCGAAGTCCCAACACGTCAGCCCAACCTGAACACCTTGACTGATTCTGGCCTAAAACCAGTTGATATCACGGTAACTTCTCATCTTGACACAGCAATGATACCTGTTCAGCAAGACATAAACGATGAACGGGCATATCAAACACCTAGCCGATCCCCATCTCAGCCAGATACACAACACGGTGCCATTCCTCACCAACAAACAGACCCAACTTTACCTATACCTGCCCGCCATGCCAACGAAATCAACTCTGCGGAAGGAAAAACACTGGATGAAATCGAAACATCCCATTTGTTGGTATTAAAGCCAAAAGAGTCCGACTCTCAATCCTCTTACTCTGGTGGATCAGACGGGAAAGCACCTTTCTTCCCACAAACGCAACTCCTGCCGGGGGAGCGCATCCTCGCCACGATGCAAGCAGCTTCAACCCTATCTCCCCTTTTGGAAGCGTTAATCGACAAACTGAGTGTAGAGATCAGTATCGAACTAACCCAACAGCAACGTCCGGCGACATTACATCTGACACTTCCTAGCCTGGGAGCACTTGAGATCCAACTCACCAGCGAGCATGGCAAACTTCAAATAGAGATTTTAGCGAATCCGGCAGCTCAACAACTCCTGAAACAGGCACGCTTTGAACTGATTGAACGTCTACAACTTCTTTACCCAACACAAACTGTTGAACTCTCCCTTCCGTCTCAAACGGATAGTGAACATGGATCACGTCAACGTCGCAGCGTATATGAAGAATGGAAAAAAGATGCATGAATAGCCTGACCTTATCCAAAGTTTCATTGGAAGAATTAACGCTGCACCAGACCCTGAGTCGCCACCAGCAACAATTTAATTGGGATAATAACTATCTCTCGCTGGATGTGATTTCTCCTCCTCAGACGTTAGACAGGAAACTGATCGCCCATTGGCAGGGACAAACCTTCTCCTTGTACTGCCATGCAGCCGAGTTAGCGCTGTGGCTCGCACCTGATCTACAACAAGCGGACCTCACATCACTCCCTCAAGATCTGCTGTTGGCACTACTGGAATATCAAAGCAAAGTGCTACCCACTCTGTCATGGTCAGCACTGAGTACCACGTCAGAACGTCCTTTGTCAGCTTGCTTACGACTACGCCTTGAACGGCCAGGGGCCACATTGCCGCTCTGGTTACCAGAGCCATCCCCCTTAATTGCCATATTGCCAGAACGTCAACCTAGAGAATGCCTGCCTATTCCATTACGGCTTTCTCTGCAATGGGGAGCAATAATCCTGACTTTAGATGTGTTTCGTACTCTGGAATCAGGGGATGTGCTGCTACTGCCCCCACAGCAACAACCAGATGACCCTTTATTAGCGTATCTGGAAGGACGCCCTTGGGCCTACTTTAAATCCCATGACCATAAATTGGAGTTAATCACTATGCACACCCCCTCTCCTGATAGTTCTGACAACGCTCTGCCAGTAACAGACTTAAACGAACTAGAGGTTCATGTCAGTTTCGAAGTGGGCCGTCAGACTCTGGATCTACAGACACTCACCAGCCTGCAACCCGGCTCATTACTCGATCTTGGTGTTCCTTCAGATGGCGAGGTACGTATTCTCGTCAATCAGAAATGCCTGGGTTCAGGGCGATTGGTGGATATTGAAGGACGTCTGGGTGTAAGAGTTGAACATCTCTCCGTGGAGAAACAACCATGATCCAGCTACCGAACGAATTGGATCTCATCATCGGTCTGGCCTTGCTAGCTCTGCTTCCCTTTATTGCCGTGATGGCGACCTCTTTTCTCAAACTGTCTGTGGTATTTTCCTTACTGCGTAACGCATTGGGCGTACAACAGATCCCACCCAACATGGCTATGTACGGATTGGCAATTATCCTCACTATCTATGTGATGGCTCCGGTGGGTTTCGCCACTCAAGATTACCTGCGTCAAAATGAAGTTTCATTCAGCAATGCGCAATCAGTAGATAAATTTGTGGAAGAGGGCCTGACACCTTACCGGAATTTTCTCAAACAACATATTAAACCCAGTGAACGCACTTTCTTTATCGATAGTACCCGACAAATTTGGCCAAGCCAGTATGCAGATCGGCTAGAACCAGACAGCCTATTGATACTGCTACCCGCCTTTACCGTCAGTGAATTAACCCGGGCTTTTGAAATCGGGTTTCTTCTTTATCTACCATTTATTGCAATCGATCTCATTATTTCTAACATTCTGCTGGCAATGGGAATGATGATGGTTTCTCCAATGACTATCTCACTTCCTTTCAAATTACTGTTATTTGTCCTGCTTGATGGCTGGACACGCCTAACACACGGCCTTGTTATCAGTTATGGAGATTGAACATGAGTAATGCTGATATTTTGCATTTCACCAGCCAATCTCTCTGGTTAGTGTTAATCCTTTCCCTGCCGCCGGTACTCATGGCTGCGGCAGTAGGAACATTGGTTTCATTGATCCAAGCGCTCACTCAAATACAAGAACAAACGCTTGGTTTTGTCATCAAATTAATTGCGGTCATTATTACTCTATTCGCTACAGCTACCTGGCTTGGCAACGAACTCTATAGCTTTGCCAACATGACCTTTCTTAAGGTGCCGCTAATCAAATGACCCTACCAGAGCTCCAGCAACAAATGCTTGCTTATACCCTGTTGTTACCACGCATCATGAGTTGCTTTGTGATATTTCCTGTGCTCAGCAAACAGATGCTAGGTGGTGGGTTAATCCGCAACAGCGTGGTCTGCTCACTGGCCCTTTATGCTTACCCAACAGTAGCAGGCAGTCAGTTGCCCACATTAGGTAGTCTGGAATTGACGCTGTTGCTCGGTAAGGAAGTCCTGCTTGGTCTGCTCATTGGCTTTATCGCCTCTATCCCATTTTGGGCGATGGAAGCCACCGGTTTTATTATAGATAACCAACGGGGAGCAACAATGGCTTCAGTGCTTAACCCTTCCCTGGGAAGTCAAACCTCACCCACGGGTCTATTATTGACTCAAACTTTGATAACACTCTTTTTCTCCGGCGGCGCTTTTCTTGGTCTGCTTGGCGCCCTATTTCAAAGCTATAACAGTTGGCCGGTAACGCAGTTTTTTCCCCAAATTACCAATCAGTGGATCCACTTTTTCTATGGTCAGTTTAGCTATCTACTACAGCTCTGCGCTTTAATGGCAGCTCCTTTGCTAATCGCCATGTTTTTAGCAGAGTTCGGGCTGGCACTGATTAGCCGTTTCGCTCCCTCTCTCAACGTTTTCGTGTTAGCAATGCCGATCAAAAGTGCAATTGCCAGCCTGTTACTAGTTATCTATATCCGGTTATTGATGCATCATGCCTATGATAAAGTGCTGTTAATTCTCTCCCCAGTGCGCATGTTAATCCCTATTCTGGAGGCACCATGAGTGGAGAAAAGACTGAAAAACCTACCCCCAAGAAACTTAGAGACGCCCGGAAGAAAGGCCAGGTAACCAAAAGTAACGAAGTCGTCTCCACCTCCTTAATATTGGGGCTAATCGGCATGATAATGGTCATGTCTGAATACTATTTGGAACATCTGGGTAAACTGATGCTAATCCCGGCTAATCTACTGGAGAAACCCTTTCCCCAAGCCTTCAACCATGTGGTTGAAAACTTGATGCAAGAGCTGGTCTACCTCTGCCTGCCAATTCTAAGTGTTTCCGTTTTGCTATCGCTGGCATCACACTTCGCTCAATACGGTTTTCTACTTAGTGGACACGCCATCAAACCTGATATTAAAAAGATCAACCCTGTTGAAGGCGCTAAGAGAATCTTCTCTATCAAGAGTCTGGTGGAATTCATCAAATCAATACTTAAAGTAGGACTGCTCTGCACCTTGGTTTGGATTACTCTGGCAGGCAATCTACAAGCACTACTGCGCCTGCCGGAGTGTGGAACAAGATGTATTGTTCCTGTACTCGGCATAATGTTAACCCAGCTCATGACCGTATGCGGCATGGGGCTTATTGTGATTTCTATTGCCGATTATGCCTTCGAACACTACCAACATATTAAGCAGCTTAGAATGAGTAAAGACGAGATCAAACGGGAATATAAAGAGAGTGAAGGCAGCCCAGAGATCAAAAGCAAACGACGTCAATTTCATCAAGAATTACAATCAAGCAATATGCGCGCTAGCGTTAAGAATTCATCAGTTATCGTCGCCAACCCAACCCACATTGCGGTAGGTATCCGTTATAAGAAAGGAGAGACACCGTTACCCCTTATTACACTCAAGTTCACCGATGCGCAGGCCCTGCAAGTTCGACGTATTGCTGAAGAGGAAGGCATTCCGGTGTTACAACGCATTCCGCTGGCCCGAGCACTTTATCAAGATGGCCTGATAGACCAATATATTCCTGCTGATCTTATCCAAGCTACCGCAGAAGTTTTGCGCTGGCTAGAACAGTGGCAAGATCGCCCGCCGGAGCCGTAACCTGTCCTCAAACAGCGTTTTTTGACAGTCAAACTGCATATATGAACTGAGCATTGGCATTTAACATACCTTGCCAATGCTCAATTGCAAACGAAATACAATTTATACCCGTTATCTTTCAAGTTGCCTCTTTGTTGGCTGCACTCACTCCGGTCACATTAGTTACCTATGCTCCCGGGGATTCGCTCCCTTGCCGTCGCGATGCATCTTGAAATCCATAGGGTATATATTTGTTTCTTAAGCGTTACGATTTAATCACATAATAACAACAAATTTAATATAAATAAAAATTACTGCTAATAACCTAACATTGCTTAAACAATATTATAATAAACAATCCAATTCAGTTGGGTGGATTTTTTGTTTTTATCGATGGATCAAATAGCTGAAATCAGATTGAATTTATTATTAAGTGATTTATATTACACGTAGCTATTTTGATTTCACTTTGCGCTGATTTCTACACCTGCTAATTCGTTAATATTACTCTAGCTATCATTCATTACAATTACTAACGTATTATGAATCACTAATAGATTTCCTGAATAAAAGGAGATAACTATCAATATCAGTCAAGACAAAAGACTCGGTTTATATACCCGTCATCTTTCAAGTTGCCTCTTTGTTGGCTGCACTCGCTCACCCCGGTCACATAGTTATCTATGCTCCCAAGGATTCACTCCCTTGCCGTCGCGATGCATCTTGAAATCCATAGGGTATAACTTTATAACTAAGGGTGCAAAATTTATAGGCAATCGTTATCGTGCAAAAAACTGATCCCTTTTCACTCTTCGTTTATAAAACGTTTATAAAACGTTTATAAAACGTGAGAATAATACAGTATTCGGACCAAAGAACATTATAGGCCCACTAGCAAAAATCATTTTAATTAAAAGATGCTATAGTTAACCATCAGGTTAAATACGTAAAATTATTTTTCACTGTCTATTCCAGGCAGCGAAACCAAAGAAAATATCTACTAATAATAATGTAATTTGTATTTTTAAGACATAACACCAACAGATCCAGGACAATAGAATGAACGGCATCACAACATCAGGGAAGGGAATGGATATCTCACTACTCCAGCGTAGCATGCCTGCCTTTAACGTTATAGAGCACCCCCAAGAAGGGATATATATCCTGCTCGAAGGTGAAATGACATGGCAGGACAGTACCAATACCTACGATATCTCCCACAACGAGTTGCTTTTTGTTCGTCGTGGCAGTTATGCAGCAAAAACGCGTAGCGATACTTGCAAACTACTCTGGTTGCCTCTGAGTACAACTTTCCTCCACGGGTTTCTGCAACGCTTTGGTACTCTGCTCAGTGAAGTCGAGCGGCACAACATGTCAACACCCGAATTAATTGCATTTACCTCATCCCCTCTGTTATCTCAAAGTATAAATGGGCTGGTCGATCTATTGGCTCATGATTATCCTACAGCGCTGGGTCAACTCAGAACAGAAGAACTGCTATTGTTATTAGCATTTGGAGAACAAGGTACTTTGCTCATGTCAGTATTACGACAATTGAGCAATCGCCAAGTGGAACGTTTACAGAGTTTTATGGAAAATCACTACCTTAAGGAGTGGAAACTCAGTGAATTCGCTAAAGAATTTGGTATGGGATTAACCACCTTCAAGGAGCTGTTCCGTTCGGTGTACGGAATATCACCACGCGCTTGGATCAGTGAACGCCGTATTCTTTATGCACATCAACTACTACTCAATAGCGAGATGAGTATTGTTAATATCTCGATGGAAGCAGGATTTTCCAGCCAATCCTACTTCACTCAAAGCTATCGGAGACGCTTTAATTGCACGCCCAGTCGAGCCAGGTATGGCAAAGAGTAACGATTGGCTAAAATAATCTGACGTTTTTTACAAGTTAACCGTTGGCCTGACAGATAAAATAAGGCCATCCCTAATTTAATCGACAAGAGTGACTAGCAGCAAGATGAGCATAGCATGAGCCAGCAAGACCATAATCAGACTCGAACCAGCATGTTTCTCGGCCGCAAGATCTCTGTCACGCAGTCGGGAATTCCACGCCGGGATCAATTACTCGGAAAATCATCGGCTATTCAGTATCAGAATAGAGACATTATCAATAGCCAACAGTTTATTTTATTACAACGTTTGCTACCCAGACATCTGCTGGAAAGCTTGATCAAGTCCGTCTGGTTTCGTAGACGGTTAAATTGCGGGCAAGCTTTGCGGCGTGATGACCTACAACAGCTCATTAGAGCGGCGGCAGAACCGGAATGTGACTGGAATAAGGTGCTGGGTGACCGCATAAACCTAGCTGACAGACATCTTTTACAGCACTGGGTATTACAGCCGCTATTTGACTGGTGGCTCCGTTTGTTGGAGCCAGAGATAGACTTCTGGTTCACTGAATTTGATCAGTTACAGATCCAAGAACGGCAACTGCGTGCTAAAGCGCATTTTTGGCAGCAAGCCGAAAGCGTCTCGTCTCAATGCCGGGAACAATATCATAAAGAGGTTACATCTTTGCAAGCAGCGCTTAATCAACGCAAGCAACTATTAGAAAAACGGCTGTTGACAACGGAAACCCAAGCTCGCGAAGCATGGCCCAACTGGTTTACTGGGCTAGATGCACTCCAGACTGGCGGCGACCTAACCGCTTTTATGCCGGTTCCCGAAGCACTGTCATCCTGTTGGGCGTGGTTGACTACTTTAGAGCATGACACCGAGGAAGCTACTCACTTGAAAAAATGGCTTTGTGCCCATTTTCTGTGCCTGCCACAGGACAATTTTTACTGGCAATCGACGACCTAATTATTAGAGGAAACATGCAAATTCTACTCAATCATTTGGCCAGTCGCTTAGGCCAGAAGCCTTTTATTTCCGATAGACAAGGGCATTACCATTTGCACATTGATAACTACAACCTGTTTTTTCGCCAACAGGGAACTGAACTTGTGTTATCCAGCCCGCTAAGCTGGCGCCACAACCCAAAAGATCCGTCAGGCGATGAATTACTGAAAACACTATTGCAACAAGTTACGCGCTGGGGACGCCATGCTCCCCATGCACTGACCTTAGATGAATCAGAGAATCTTATTCTGGAAGCACGCCTTGACCTTGATAGTTTGGATATTCAAATACTGGAACAGATGCTAACTCTGCACATCGATCTACTGGAACAAATCATGGCTTTATTGTCGGAAACCCAATCCGCCCCTCAATGGAAACAGGCAATATGGCAACCATGAAACCATTCCAAAGGCTATGCCGTTCCCTACTGTTATCGTTGAGTATCAGCAGTGTGATGCTCCCTTCTGCTTATAGCCAAGATCTGGATTGGTTTCCTGCGCCTTATAACTATCTGGCAAAAGGAGAAAGCTTGCGGGATGTACTGGTTAATTTCGGCGCCAACTATGAAGCATCAGTGGTTGTCAGCGACAAGGTGACCGATCAAGTTAACGGCCATTTTGAGCAGGACACTCCTCAGGAATTCCTGCAACATTTATCCTCTCTCTATAATCTGGTCTGGTACTACGACGGGAGTGTGCTTTATGTATTCAAAAACAGTGAAATACAATCGCGCTTGCTTAAACTTGAACGGACCAACGCAACGGAGTTACAGCAAGCCCTAAAACGTTCCGGTATTTGGGAGCCACGCTTTGGCTGGCGTCCTGATCCAGGCAACCAACTGGTTTACGTATCAGGCCCTCCTCGTTATCTTGAACTGCTTGATCAGACTACATCCGCACTGGAACAGCAGTCATTGCTGCGTAGCGAAAAAACGGGCGCCTTGACAGTGGAAATTTTCCCGCTCAAATACGCCTCAGTGGTCGATCGCAAGATCCAGTATCGTGATACCAGTATTGAGGCGCCGGGCATAGCCACCATCCTCTCCCGCCTGCTCAGTGATACCAATGTGAGCGCTGTTACTGGTGAAGCATCTTCTTCTATGGGAGAAAGCTACTCAAACCGTGCGGTCGTACAAGCAGAACCCTCCCTAAATGCCATCATTGTACGGGATAACCCGGAAAGGATGTCCATGTACGCCCATTTGATCAACGCACTGGATAAACCATCCGCCCGGATTGAAGTTGCCCTTTCCATCATTGACATCGACGCAAACAACCTTTCAGAACTAGGAGTTGACTGGCAAGTCGGAATCAACACCGGGCCTCGCCATATCATTGATATCACAACTTCTGCCAGGGAAAAAAGAGAGAGCAAAGAAAAAGGTGAAAACCTCGGTTCAGCCGCATTAAGTAGCCTGGTCGATCGCCGTGGCCTGGATTACCTGCTCGCCAAAATAACCTTACTAGAGAGTAAAGGAAGCGCTCAGGTGATTTCCCGCCCAACGCTTTTAACGCAGGAGAATACACAAGCAGTCATTGACAACAATGAAACCTACTACGTAAAAGTTAATGGCGAACGGGTTGCCGAGCTTAAAAGCCTTACCTATGGCACTATGCTGCGCATGATCCCTAGAGTCATCCAAGTAGGAGATTCTCCTGAAATCAGTTTAGACCTGCATATTGAGGATGGTAACCAGAAACCTAATAGCTCAGGACAGGATGGCATCCCGACTATCAGCCGAACCGTTGTCGATACCGTTGCCAGAGTTGGACATGGGCAAAGTCTGCTGATTGGTGGCATCTACCGCGACGAAATGAGTCAAATAACACGCAAGGTGCCATTTTTAAGCGATATCCCCTACCTGGGTGTCTTGTTTCGCAATACCAGTGAGCAAGTTCGGCGATCAGTACGGCTATTCATTATTGAGCCACGTCTGATTGATAGTGGGATAGCCCATTATCTGGCTCTTGGTAACGGACAAGATCTACGCCCTGGATTACTGGCAACACAGGATATCTCTAACCAGAGCCTATCGCTGAGTAAAGTTCTGGGAAGTGCACAATGCCAACCATTATCCTCAGCCCATCAAGTACAAGAAACCCTACGGCAAGCAGGTAAAAGCTCATTTCTATCCTCATGCCGAATGGGTAAAACTTACGGATGGCGAGTCATTGAACAACAATGTTCATTGAAGGAAACCTGGTGTGTTCGTGCGCAAAATAAGGCGAACAGATGAGTTGGAAAATTCGCTTTTACCGCGGACTGAATAAAAGTATTGAGGTTAATTTAGCTGAGGGGCGTTTAGCCATCGGCTCAGACCCCCTACAGGCAGATATCGTTCTGGTGGATGAAGATGTTGCGCCTGTGCACCTGATTTTAGAAGTCGAACCAGACTCAATTCGCCTGTTGGAATGGGCCGGTGAAGTCGCACCAAGTCAGAATGGCGAACCGCTATCATCGGGTGCGACATTGCAAGCGCTGGCCCGTCAAGAGGCTGGCCCGTTATTGTGGGCTTTTTGTGACCAACAACATGCATTCCCGAACCAACTCGCTGAACTGGCGGTCATACCACGCCAGCGCCCTGCCCGCCAAAATCGTAGCCGGGTAGCAGGCGGGATGTTGATACTTTGTCTGGTCTTGGCACTCGGTCTTCTGGCACTGCTTGGGCATGAAGGATGGCAAAGGAGCAACATGTCCAATGGCCTCGCCGAGCAAGAACTACGCCGTTTTCTCAATGGCGATTCAGCCTATCGCCAGATAAGTGTACAAATGATGCCCGATCATGGGCCACTACTGCTCAAAGGTTATGTGGACCTCAATCAACAACGGCTGGCGCTGCAACAGTATCTCGATACTCACTCTCTCAGTTATCGGCTGGAGTTGCGTACTATGGAAGAATTACGTCAGGGGGTGGATTTCATTTTACAAAAATTAGGCTATGCCCAGGTACAAAGCCGCAATGGCAAACAACCCGGTTGGGTCCGCCTTACGGGAGAAGTCACTGATACCAGCCAGCAATGGAACGATATCGAGTCACTACTCAAACGTGATGTTCCGGGATTACTTGGTATAGAAAACCAGACGAAGTTCACCGGTAATCACCTCAAGCGACTGGATATGTTATTGGCTAAACATGATTTACCCGACTCGCTGATCTACAAAGATAAAAATGATCGTATCGAGTTCACTGGTCAATTGGATGAGCACCAGACGCATAACTTCTACCGCTTACAGCAGGTATTTAAACAAGAGTTCGGCAGCCGGCCAACACTGGTATTACTGAATAATAAGCGTCTCACTCGCAATGATGAGCTCAATTTCGACGTCCGGGCCGTTTCCTTCGGGCGTGTACCCTATGTGGTACTCAAAAACAACCTGCGTTATCCGGTTGGAGCAACCACAGAAAATGGTTTAAGAATCGAAGCCATCCGTCAAGATGCGATTGTTATTATCAAGGGTGGACAACAATTTATCGTCAAACTTAACAGGAGCCCAGCTTCATGATGACATCCCTGGAAGCACGACTGTTTGGTGCTGATCCCACTTATGTCAACGAAATGCAACACCGTCTCGCTCAGGCGCTGAACGATATCAAACAACGCCTGAGACGCGGCGGTTCAGTACAAGAATACCAACAATGGCAACTGGAGGCTGATGCCATCCAAGCTGCAATCACAATACTTAACACAACAGAAGGAAACCATCATGGCTGAAATTTTTACTTCCGCAAAGACAGTTAATACTCTCGATAAGGTTGCTGAGCAGCTTAAGACCCAAGCCAACACAGCTAACACCGACGTTAATGACGCAATCGCCGCCCTCAGCGGCGGGCCTGATAACCCTGCTTTGCTAGCTGATTTACAACACAAAATCAACAAGTGGTCGGTAATCTACAACATTAACTCTACTGTCACCCGGTCCATGAAAGACCTGATGCAGGGCATATTACAGAAGATCTAATCATGACACGTTCACTCAAAGGGCTACTGGCAGATATTGCTCTGGTTGGAAGCGGCCATCACTGTCATGACGAAGCCAATATTATTGCCGACTGGCTGATGTCAAGCGAGGAAGGACAAGAAGCAGCAAACCTGATTCGGCTCTCTTCTCTAACGAACCAAGGCAAATATCAACAGGCTCTGGATTTTGGTCGGGATCTCCCTTGGCCTATTTTAGAACCTTGGTTAGCTTTGTGTGAGTGGCGTTTGGGTCTGGCATCAGCTCTGGAGCAGAGACTGACGCGAATGGCGGGCAGCGACGATCCACAATTGCTCTCCTTCGTTGACGGCATGCGGGAACAACTGGCTCATGAATAGGATTGAAGGACCATCCTATAACACTGTGTCGCAACCAACGGTACAGCCTTCGGTCAGTTCCAAGCACCAGCACAGCTTTGAGCAAGCACTGGAAACCACGCCTGATCAGCAAATGCTGAAAGAGCGCCAGCAACGCTGGCTTCAGGGAGAACCGCTGGAAAACGTTTTAGCCGACTTCGAGCCAGCGACACAGCGCAAAGTGACATGGCAGTGGTATCAGGCTTTATCGTCTGACAAACAGCCCTCCCAACGTGCTCAGTTAGAAGACAAGCTGATCGCTCCGGTACAAGAGCAGCTATGGTCGCAGTTTGGTGGCTTGACAGGCAATATCAAGCCATCACTGGATATGCCAGAACTTAGAAAGATTGTTCGTGAATTCGCCCCCACAGGTCGACAACAGGAGACAGTGCTCCTCAAGATACTCGGCAAGATTGAACCTATTCCTGGCAATGAGTACCTGAGTGACCTTATCCGGCAGGAGTTGAAAACATTGATCCCCCGTAACGGTATGGTGGATAACCTGATTCGAAACTCACACAAACCTGATTTGGAAGAATAATGGATCTACCGCAACTCAGTAAAACAAGGATAGACAACCTAGATAAACTCAACACACCTCAAATTTGGAGGAACAATGGATCTACCACATATAAGCGAGACACTGATCACCAGCCTGGATGAACTCAACACATCTCAGGCCAGTGCAGAAAATATTGCGAGTTTTGAACTTGCTATGTCCAATCAAGATCAGGGGATTGAAAACAATCTGATCAATGAATTAGGTCAGATCAGGCAACAACTTACTCAGGCGAAACAAGATCTGGAAACACAGCTAGCGGTCCCTAGCAGTGATCCTAACAGCCTGATGCAAATGCAGTGGTCTCTAATGCGGATCACCCTGCAAGAAGAGCTGATTGCCAAAACGGTAGGACGACTCAATCAAAACATTGAAACCCTAATGAAAGCCCAGTGAGGAGCTGTGAAGAAACACTATATAATCTGCGTCATGCTCGCTGTCCTGATGCTAACTGGCTGTAAAATCGAACTCTACACCGGAGTTAGCCAAAAAGAAGGCAACGAAATGTTAGCCTTGCTCAGGGAAGCGGGCATTTCCTCTGATAAGCAGCCAGACAAAGATGGCAATATCAAGCTGTTAGTCGAAGAGTCTGATATCGCCCAAGCTGTTGAGGTGCTCAAGCGTAAAGGATATCCACGGGAGAGCTTTTCCTCGTTACAAGATGTCTTCCCTAAAGACGGCCTTATCTCTTCACCAATAGAGGAGCGAGCACGGCTTAATTTCGCCAAAGCACAGGAGATTGCTCGAACACTTTCTGAGATCGATGGTGTGCTGGTAGCACGGGTACATGTTGTTTTACCCGAGGAGCAAGACAGACTAGGTAAAAAACTATCGCCAGCCTCTTCCTCGGTGTTTATCAAGCACGCAGCGGATGTGCAACTCGACACTTACATTCCTCAGATCAAGCAACTGGTTAATAACAGCATTGAAGGGTTGAGTTATGATCGGATCAGTGTCGTATTAGTACCCGCAGCAGGCGTACGTCAAGTACCGCTGGCACCACGCTACTCCACTCTGTTCTCTATCCAAGTGACTGAAGAATCACAAGGACGGCTGATTGGACTGTTTGTGCTATTATTGGCCCTGTTATTTATCAGCAATCTGGCACAATTCCTGTGGCACCGAAGCAGGATGCAATAATGGTAACAGCATTAACGCCCTATCAGTTTCGGTTTTGCCCTGCCAGCTATATTCATTCTGATCATCTATCACCAGAATGGCTTGCAGTCTTATCTTCCCTACCTGAGTGGCGAAACTCTCCCAGGCTTAATGGACTACTGCTAACCCAATTTGATCTGAATGTGGACTATGAATTACCAACTGGATTGGGAAATATTGCCTTGTTAGAGCAATCGTGCTTAGAACAACTTCTTACCTGGCTAGGAGCTTTACTTCATGGGCAAGCTATCCGCCATTGTCTGATGGCGACAGAACTTCGCCACTTACATGACTCACTAGGAAAAGAGGGACATCGCTTCTGCTTAAATTATCTCGACATCATTATCGGCAACTGGCCAACTGGCTGGCAGCGCTCATTACCACCAGAAATCAATGCAAACTATTTTCGTACCAGTGCTTTACAGTTCTGGCTAACGGCGATGGAGCCTCCTCCTATTGATTTCGCTAAGCGCCTGAGCCTACGGCTTCCCTCTTATGAAAACCTCGCGGCCTGGCCTGTCAGCCAGGCAGAACGACCGTTGGCACAAGCATTGTGTCTCAAATTGGCTAAGCAAGTGAACACAGAATGTTACCATTTATTAAAATAACGACAGAGCATCTTCAACTGTCTCCTGAACTCCAGATACTGCGTAAAGCGGACTATCAGACCTGCCTCAGTGCCAAATCTCTGCTTGAGGCTGCCCGGCTTCAGGCACAAGAAATTGAACATGACGCGCAGGCGGTGTATGAGCAACAAAAAGAGTTAGGTTGGCAAGCAGGCATTGATGCTGCCCGCGCAGAACAAGCTAACCTGATTCATCAAACCCAGTTGCAATGCCAACAATATTACCGGCAGGTGGAGCAACAGATGAGCAATGTAGTATTGCAGGCTGTACGTAAAATCCTAAAGAATTATGACCAAGTTTCCCTCACCTTACAGGTAGTTCATGAGGCCCTGTCATTAGTCAGTAACCAAAAACAGGTTATCCTGCGCGTTAATCCTGAACAGGCCGCAACAGTTCGCGAACAAATATCACGGGTACACAAAGATTTCCCTGAAATCGGCTACTTAGAGATCACTGCTGATGAGCGCCTCGATCAAGGGGGCTGTATTTTAGAAACAGAAGTCGGGATCATTGATGCCAGTTTGGATAGCCAATTAGAAGCACTGATGTCAGCCATCAATAACCAATGGCAAAGTTGACGACACCATCACACTTCAAAGAGATAACCGGTTTTCGACGGAAAGTGAAAATTTCTTCTGCCGTTATTAATATTCTCTATTTCGACAAAACATTATGATTCACTCTACCTAATATCCAAGCGTATATCTCAAAAAAAACCACTTAAGGAGTGACCATTGTCTCCCATTTCAGGTATTAATCACCAAAGAATATTTCCTACCCAACAGCTCGATACCACAGCCGTTAATCAACCACAGGGTGAACTGTCGGGTAAATCCCTGAAAGTCTCTTCACCCAGACCAGGGTTATTAGAGCGCCTCTCAGCGGCGATTCAACGCAATCTACCGGGCCATTCTATGCTCGATCGTCAACTAACCACCGATGGCAAGAAGAATCAAGAAAGCCGCTTCTCGTTCAGCATGATCAAGGACAGAATTGTTCACTTTGCGGTGAGCACCACATTAGGGAGTGTTAGAGATTCTGCAAATAAACACGGTGGAGAAGTGACTTTCAAGTTCGCCCAGACCAAAGGTACCTTTCTGGACCAAATCATGAAACATAGTGACACCTCCGGCGGGGTTTGTGAATCCATATCAGCTCATTGGATAAGCGCTCATGCCAAAGGAGAAAGTGTCTTCGATCAGCTCTACGTAGGCGGCCAGAAAGGTCAATTCCATATCGACTCTCTGGTTTCCATCAAACAGTTACAGATGGATGGCATGGACCCCTATGCCGAACAAAGTCAAATAACGGAATCCTGGCTTAGTGAGAACGGCGTCCAACCACGAAGCCAGCTTGATACAAACGGCGAAACTGGCAGCAAAGGCACAAAAGATCTATTAAACGCTATCCTGGATACAGGTAATAAGGGATCAGGCTACAAGAAGATCAGCTTTGAAGGGCAGATGGCTGGACACACTGTAGCCGCCTATGTCGATGACCAGAAAGGTGTTACCTTCTTCGATCCTAACTTCGGCGAGTTCAACTTCCCGGATAAAACCTCATTCTCCAACTGGTTCTCTCAAGATTTCTGGTCCAAATCCATGTACAACAAGGAAATCGGACTGGGACAAAATTTCTACGTTTCCAACTTCGAGCCTAAAACACGATGACACACGATTATCACCAGCTTATAGAAGCGCTGTTCTCTAAACTCGGAGTGCCCGCGTCCCCTACCGACGATGGTATCTACACTTTAGAAGTTGATGGACGTTTTCAGGTATTGATTGGCTGTTATCACGACAACTGGCTACAGTTGTTCTGCGAATTAGGGTCCGAAGTCAGTCATGCCAACAATCTTTTTGGGCAACATTGGCCGGCTCATGTCCAAGGTGATTTGGATGGACAAGCAATTTTGTGGTCACAACGCCCCTTGGTCGAAGTAGACGTAACTGAACTACAAGCTTGGTTAGAACGCTTTATTGATGATATTGAGCAACGCCTGACACCTAACACAACCCAACAGCCTAAAAATCTGCCGCCTTCCTTGATGCGGGTTTGAAACCACTACCGGAATATAAGTTTAATGGGAGCTTCAATATTTGCTCCCCTTTAAACTGCCAAGGCGAAATAATCAAACAAAGAGTTAAAAAAAATACTGTTACCGCCATGCAAAAAAACCGCAATTAAGCGGTTTTTTACTGATTAACAACTTTAACTACTCAGGATATTACCTTCATCGCTATCGTAAAGTCGCTAATAGATTTAAGCAGTCAAATTAAATCAAGATAATACGATAACATTTGCTGCGGATGGGCCTTTAGCACCACTCTCAACAGAGAATGAAACTTCCTGACCTTCTTCCAGTGTTTTGAAATTATTACTCTGAATTGCAGAATAATGGACAAAAACATCTTTACTTCCATCTTTTGGGGAAATAAAGCCAAAACCTTTATCGTTGTTAAACCATTTTACTGAGCCAGTCATTGCATTAGACATAGAATTTTCCTTTAATTTTATTAAGTTGCCATAAGGCGTTATGAGGTCTGTTTTTCAGTTTTACTTATGGATACTAATTATAAGGAATTCGCAATGAAGTGGTATCGGGGATAACGCTAAATGGTGAACTGCTTTAACTTTCTTTTCATAAATAGGTCTGTACTTCCAAACCAGTGACGTTATTAAATCACATTGATTGGTCATTAGCAAATTTTAATTTCATTTATTTTTTTCTATTGGTGTTCTCCTTTATCCTAAATTTCGACTTTATCCATATTGCATGGCTTTACCATGGCCATAACTAACTGAATTATAAAAAGTTTTTATCTACAAACCCCTATTTTTCAAAGTTATAGCAACTGATTTAAATTTACAATTTATCCCTAACAACCTAATCAGGCTACAATCCGTAACCTGAAATGAATAAAAATAAAATTAACATGCAGCAATCTTCAAATAACCATTGCAGTTAGTGAGCTGTGACATATTAACATAAGGGAAAATCTTATAGTTATTAATAAGTTTTCCATTAAGAGCGCGACATTTTGCTGAAACATTACATGAACGCTCTCCGGCTTTCGAGACCGATGCATTACAAGATTGGGCAGCACTAGATACATTCCACTTCGCAATACAATCCTGAGTAGTAATTGGAATAGTAGGCACAATAGACTTGTCATCTCCACTACTTGCATTTGCAGAAGCAATGCGACTAACATAAACTTCTCATATTTATGTATCCTTAGAGAATCATGCATTTCTCATATAACGGATATTGGCAACATACATTATTATTATCTAATTGAAATTGCTTTTCATGGCTATTTTAGATATGTTAATGTTTTTCTTAAGCAATATTTGATTTCTGAGTAAAATCATATGATCAATATTCTCAGTGGATGGGAGAATTTCATATATCCACATTAAAAAAGTAGTCCACTCCCCATACAGGGCAAGATCACGAACGTTTATTAACCACAAAATGATTAATTAACGCACTAAAATTGATTGATTAATGAACTTTGTTAGTCATTAATGGGCCTTGCATGTTCAAAATTTAACCAAAATGAATGATAAACGCACACTCATGCTCTCGCCCTGACTCCCCACATGATTACAAGTCAATTGGAATATAATATGAAAAAAACCATATATTGATTTCAAACGATTATCATTAGATATCATACTATTTTTCTTGCAAGATTCTAATAACTAAATATGAAGTTTCATTAAATTATCATTTATTAATTTGATAGATCAATATGGATAAATACCGGACAAAAGGCACATAAATCAAATCTCAATTAAATCAATTCACTATAATATTTATATGCTTAAAATGATAAAAATGGCTATAGGGTAATATTGAAAAAAATAAATATCATCCCAACATATTGGAAGTTATATCTATAATGTTAATTTAAAGATGGATAAATATCTCTATATTAGCATTAAGTGATTGCAGGTTATTAATTTGTAATATAGTAATTACGATGACAGAGAAACTATTTAAGAGATTACCCAAGAAGAAGATGGAAGAATATTAATAATTGATTTCAGCATTAAACAGTAACTGAATTACAATAAAATATATTTTCAGGTAATCTTATTGACGGTAAATGGAATTGATCTATGCACTGTAGTTGAATTTATTTCCAGAAAGAAAATTGAAAAAATATACAACTAATTCATTCAACACCTTGAAACTCACCCATTTTGAACTATATTTATTTTAACTATGTTTAATTATGAAAAAAATATTCATCCTTTATGAGGGGTTAAAAATGAGCACAGACTTTGAATGGGATCCAAAGAATTCTCAGGTATATACCAAAGATTATGGGACTGGATCTATCACTCTTTCATCTACTCAATCCGATTCGTTCGATAAGTTAGGTGGCGCTAATTTCACAATGAACGCTGAAAGTGAAACATTAACACTACAAAATGATTCTGATAATATACCTATCTATTGGCCAGAATTTACTCGCAATGATGATGGAACAATGACTGACAGCAGGAAAGGATTAGATATAAATGTATCCGCAGGAACATTAGAAGTAGTCTATCTATCGGAAAATAGAAATAACACCGTGGCTTATTTAGGTTGTGCTGAAAGTGCTAAATTTAACCTTGAAAAATCAGGTATCTTAAGCATCAAAAATCCAGGAACTGTATTTATGTTTATAGATTATGTTGTTTCCGATAAACCGCCAAAACTCATAATGTCAGGAAACAGTCAATTTGAAATAAGACAAAAAGAAAAAATAGAAGACGATGTTCCCGCCTTTATATTTCTAGCTAGTGAAATTTCTCTAAGTGAATCATCTAAGCTCACTTTTGAAAGCAGTAATCTCTATCTTGGAGATGGAAACTTTAATTACTGTAATATAAGTATACAAGACAAATCGACAGTAACCTTGATTAACAACGGTATAATGCAGAAAAATGACATAGAAAAAGACAAAACATGGTTCAAACTTACAGCAGGCTCTCCCTCACTAAAATTGAAATCTTTTGACGGCATCCATTTCCCACTCTATTTTAACAACATACCTGACAACATACCTGACAACAGAGGATATCCAGAAGGTCTATTTAATTTCATTAATACAGAAGGCAAGAATGAAGGAAAAATTACTATTAATTTCGAAAAACCGGGACCAAAGGAAGACCCTTATTTTTTCACAAAAAAGATATTTGAGAAGAAACTCATACATCTCAATGGTCAAGTAGCAGATAAAGAATCCTTTAACATCAGTTATGGAAATGAAATTACCAATGGTCATGAAATTGGCACTGTAACAATATCACTTAAAAATTAATATTAATCATATTAGAAATAAATGTTCAATAGACCAAAATTAATTTTACTCTTATGGTACGATATCGAATAAGGTAACGTACCACTCCGTATCAATAAATAACTTTTCAAAATAGTAGATCACTTGGAGGGAACTCAGTCCAGTTTTTGCGATCTGATCAATTGCAAAAAATCCCAAACCACTAAACGGACTGAGTTATGCCTATCATAGCACTGATACCCCGCAATGAACGACGCCAGATGAAAAAAATTATCCAGAGCACCTGAGATAAAAATTATGCTCGCCGACTCATGGCCATGTTGATGCTACATCACGGTGAGGCTGTTTCACAAGTCGCCAGAACCCTTTGTGCCAGTCGTTCTTACGTCAATCGCTGGATAAATTGGTTTACTTTATATGGTCTGGAAGGGTTAAAAAACCTTCTGGCGGGCAGACCCATGGTCTGGAATTTAATCCCACTTTATCCTTTGCTGTCTTTTTTATTGCAACATTTTCCCCAACAATTTGGTTGCTTGCGTTATCATTGGAGCCTTGAATTTTTTATAATTAAAATCAATGCATTATTAAATATAAAATTATCCATCAGCACCTTCTATCATTACTTACATAAAATGGGTATCGTTTGGTGAAGAGCAGCCCCAACGCTTAAATTACCCGATCCTGAATACCATGAAAAAATGGCGAAAATTACCGAGGCATTGTCAACGTGCTCGGAAAAACATCCTGTTTTTTATGAAGATGAAGTCGATATCGAGCTAAATCCAAAAATCGGCGCTAACGGGTATTTAAAAAAAGGCAGCAGAAACGTATAGTGACACCCGGAAAAAACCAAAAACATTACCTTGCGGGTTGCCTGAATATCCAAACAGGGAAAATCACTTATGTTGGTGGGTTAAATAAAAATTCTCGATTATTTATCAATGCATTAGAAGAACTTGATCACCAATATTGTCATGCTGAAACCCTCACATTGATTTTGGATAATTATAGTATTCACAAAAGCCGGTGAGTCAGTGATTAGCTGGCCCGTCACCCTAAATTTAACCTATTGTTTTTACCTGTTTACTCCCCCTAGCTGAATAAAATTGAACGCCTGTGGCAATCCCTGCATGAAACAGTGACGCGAAATCATTGCTGCCAGTTATATGTGGCAGTTGCTCGAAAAAGTGAAAATATTTTTAAATTCATTTTCCTATAGGACTAACCGAGAATAAAAAGAGAAAGTGTATCATAATTATGAAAATTCATTTATAAATCAGCATGTTATATTTATACTATAAGATAATAAAACTGAACAAAATCAGATTATCATCTCATTAAATAACCACTTAAAAATACCCATATTGTTATATGTGATAATTGTTGAGAGAATCCAGCCAATTCTTTCCGTTTCTGGAACATGAATTGAGAATCATCTCATTAGAAACACTTATTTATGAAATTGTGTATCATCATTCTGATTTCACAAAAACCACACCATATTAGATTAATATAAAATAAGGCTACGTTTCAAAACGTAGCCTTAAACTAAGAATTAAAAACTGCTAAACTAGTCAATCAATCACATCTATTTCCATTTATAATATGGAAAAAAATCATTTGAATTTACGACTAGTTTATAATTCATCATAGAATACAGTTAATCTATAAAAAATAAATCCAGTTTGAAAATCAACCTATCTTTCTCTAGTACAATACAGGAGTAAGCGAAGTCAGATTTCCTGGTGTTCCGCAAACTAATTTTAAATATTTAGATGCCATTGTCTGTGGATTAAAATTTCTAATCTCTTTTGCCGCCAGATAATTGAATTTTTCACCAACATAAAACTTCATTACGCCTTTAATACTCCTTGCTTCTTGGAACACCCAAATATTTCCAACATGTTCCGCAAATGTTGAAACCTGAAAAAGAAGTGGACTATTAACATTAGGATTAGTATTAGGACCTATCCGCGGAACTGATAAATATGAACAATGCCATACACCGTTTGCTTCAATAGTATGTGGTAGCAATGACTGAGATCCAGTTGGGTGAGTTAAATACATCTCATTAAGTTCACCTACATAATTACCGATTATACTAAGATATGAAGGTACTTGATTATCAACGAGAGATTGTAACTCTTCTATATCTTCAATATTTTTTTCTTTCATTTCATCCACCTATATTATTAAATTAAAAAAATCATGATAAGATTTTGAATAGCATTAATCTTTGCATTCAAAAACACAATATAAATTCAAAATTAATTAAATTGATGAACTAATCTCTAATCACCTCCTTGAGCTTAAAATTGATTGTTGGTAGTAAACTTTATCTTCTATTCCACAAAGGCATTATTATTTTTATTTATCATGTTACGTTGTTAATTAAATATAGCTAAATTTCCACTCCTGTCCACTAAATTTTAAAATAATTTCATGACATCTTATCCATTTCCACATTGAAACATTTAAAACCACAAAATCATTACATCAAAAGGTAAAATCAGTTAATTATTTCTCTCTGAATGCCGACAAGCAATATAAAACAGAATAATATTATGCTCATACTTATTATTATTTCATAATAAAATTAACTATCCTAAAAATCATCACACTTAGGTGTATTTGCAATTAATTCTGTGATTATTGCAGTAGTTACAATGCATTATAATATTCAGTATATGTTCCCTCAATAAGATCCCCATCAGAGAATCACGTCATTTGGCAATCGATAATAAAGCACATGGAAATTAGAAATTTTCTCTTTTGAGATTTTAGTCACATATAAGAAAACAAGTTGGCTTAATCAGCGAATTAGATTTTAGAAATAAACCATTACCCCATAATATTATTCATTATATAAATAAACCATTGAAAATTCTTTGCCAAAAACAGCGAAAAGCACTGATATCAGGTTCCATTCAACAGTAACAAAATCACAATAAAATAAATTGAAAGTATCTTGAAATCTACTTATTTTGAACTATATTTATGTTAAACAAATTTTAATTATGAAAAATTAATACTAAGGGCTAAAAATGAACGAAAACTCTGAAAACTATTTTATTTGGTATCCGGATCGAGATCAAACATACACTGAAGAGTATGGTAGCAGCAGGATTCCTCCAATATACTCATTTAATAAAGAAATTGGCACCACCTTCACAATGGATGCTGGAGAAAATACATTAATACTGTCTTTTGATAAAAATGCTCGCCCTAGCGACTATAATATTAGGTGGCCTATTCTTAGGCCACTACAGACTGCCCAAGATAATCCAGACAATAAAATTTTATCAAAAACAATAAAAATATTATCAGGAAATCTTATAATATCTGGAAAGCCCATAATATCTGGAAATCTCATAATATCTGGAAAAAAAGAAAAATCTGTTAACTTTTATCTTAATAGTGAAATTTTAGGCGGATATGGACATAGAATTGAACTACAAAACTCAAGTACCTTCAAAATAGAAAATGCTGGTATTGTAAGAATTAGCAACCACATAAATACAAAATTAAGAGAATCAACAGTGGTTATGTCAGGAATAAGCCGTCTTACTGTAGAGCCTGTAGAAAAAACACAAGAAAATAATGAAGTGCTAGAAAGTAATATTTCACTAAATTGTGATTTCTCTATCACTGAATTCTCTAAAGCTATGCTTAAAAGCCATCATGTTCATATAGATGGTGGCAGTATTATCTTACAAGATAATGCAAAGATGTTAATAAGCTCTCAAGTATTAAACATAAGAACTGATTTAGATGAAAAAGGTTGCCCTTTATTCGACACAAACTTCACCCTAAAAGCCGGAGCGACTTTATTAAATCTCAACTCTATAGATGGCATCCACTTTCCATTAGATATTCACAGAGAAAACTACCCTAAAGGTGTATTCAATTTCATGGCTGAAGGAAAAGAGAATACAGGAAAAGTCGTCATTGATGTTGCACCAAAAGATGCTAATGCCTATGGCCTCAATACACTGCTACGTAAAAATTTCACAGCGATTAACGGAAAGGTAGTAGAAACCGGAGATCAGATGAAATATTTTGATTTTAATTATGGAAAAGATATTCGCAACGGTAATCAGGTCGGTACTATTACTATCTCTCTCATAGACCCTAACCTAAGATTATCTTAGTAAATAGATTCAAGGCACGGCATAGAATACAATGCTGTGCCTCCCGGTATTAACAGATCATCCCTACACCATACACCTATAAGGCTAAAGTGAACCAATCCCATTAGAAGCCCCTCACACTTACCTATTTTCGCCCTTGCTCCTACTCAATAACGCTTTCTATACTCCCAATCACCGCCTTTCCCCTTATCCTGAACGGCGAGGTTTCTCGGAGGCTAATTGATGAAGCAGGAAGTCAATCAACGACACCGTGCCTCATCCGACATTCATTACTGACGAAATTCTCATTATCGGGTAATCACCTGTTTGTCATTCAAGAAATAGCGAAACAAAACGTGCACACCTGTGCAAGATTTTGCACGCCGCTTATTTATTGTTCGTATAAACCTGAACACACTTTCCTCAACCCGATAAGTAGAATTAATTAAATTTCAGTTAATTATAAAATATTCTTATTTAAATCCTGTGGTTGACATACCTATTGCTAAACTTAAAGATAAGCGCTTATATCCATATATCATATATAGGGAATTAATATGAAAAATAAACTCATTAGCATACAACAAGTTATGGCACATTTTTATGACGGTATGACCATTATGGTTGGCGGTTTCATGGGCATAGGCACACCTCCCCGCTTAATCACCACATTACTGCATTCCGGTGTAAAAAATCTGACTCTGATTGTTAACGATACTGGCCGTATCGACGCCGGCATAGGCCCCCTTGTGGTTAATGACAGAGTGAAAAAAGTCATTACCTCACATATTGGCACTAATCCGGAAACCGGACGCAAAATGCTTGCTGGAGAAATAGAAGTAGAACTGGTTCCTTTGGGAACGTTGATCGAACGTATTCGCTGCGGAGGAGCCGGTCTGGGCGGATTCCTAACCCCAACCGGGGTAGGTACTGTTGTAGAAGAGGGAAAACAAAAAATCACCCTCAATGGAACAGACTATTTATTGGAACTCCCGCTACGTGCCGATCTCGCGTTGATTCAAGCTCATCTTGCCGATCATCATGGCAACCTCACCTACCAACTCAGTGCCCGAAATTTTAACCCAGTAATCGCCCTAGCGGCAGATATTACACTTGCCGAACCGAATGAACTGGTTAAAGTAGGTGAAATCGCACCGGACTGCGTGATAACACCTGGCGCATTGATCGACTACATCGTTTATCCAGGAGAAAATTAATAATGAATGCTCAACAAATTATTGCCCACCGTGCTGCTCTCGAACTACAAGACGGCGATGTTGTTAATCTTGGCATCGGTATTCCCACGCAAGTCCCGAACTATCTGCCTGATCACATTCATATTACTCTCCAATCAGAAAACGGCATACTGGGCCTTGGACCTATTACAGAAGTAGATCCCAATCTGGTCAATGCTGGCGGAAACCCCTGTGGCATCTTGCCCGGCGCCGCCATATTTGACAGTGCCCTCTCTTTTGCCCTTATTCGAGGCGGTCACGTCAATACCTGTATTCTGGGGGGTCTGCAAGTTGACCAGCATGCTAACCTAGCCAGTTGGATGATACCGGGGAAAATGGTCCTTGGTATGGGAGGGGCAATGGATCTTGTCACCGGTGCTCGCAAAGTCATCATTGCAATGAAACATTGCACCAAAGACGGTTCAGCAAAAATCCTCAAGCAGTGTACTCTGCCACTTACCGCCATCAATAAAGTCAGCATGATTGTCACTGAATTAGGTGTCTTCTGCTTTGAACAGGGTCAGTTAATCCTGAAAGAACATGCGCCAAATGTCACATTAGAGACTCTACGAGAAAAAACTGAAGCAGAATTTAGCATCGCACATGACCTCAAAGTCATGCCTGTACCGGTATAGGAGAAAATGAGCATAATTAGCAGAATCATTAGCTGGTTTTATCAGCGCTATTCCACCACCTCACCAATCGCTGCGGTACTATGCGACTATTCATGAATGTTCACCGACCATGAATGTTCACTGGTCGGATTATAAATAGCAAAGAGCCGAATAACAGTGAGTAAATAAACCAAATTCTCCTTCACATCGACCAGTTTGATATATACCCAATGGATTTCAAGATGGATCGCGACGGCAAGGGAGCGAATCCCCGGGAGCATAGGTAACGATGTGACCGGGGTGAGCGAGTGCAGCCAACAAAGAGGCAACTTGAAGGATAACGGGTATAAATATTTTCATGCAGTTTCATAACTTATATCGTTTCTTTCCAACTATATAACTAAAGATAAATCAATTTTTTATTTATGCATTTAACCTTACACTCAAAAAATAAACCCACCTCCACGCTCGACATTATTCAATATATATCTGGTTACGAAATTTCCGATTATTTACTGCCATCAACCATACAAAAATAGTTAACCTCATAAGATATAAGAATATTCCATTATTCTCATTCCTTACTAGACTATGATCGGCATGAGTTGGTAGGAATCATTTTTACAATAATTCAATATGTTAATTATAAAATAGTATTATTTAATTTGAGGAAAGTATATGAGTCCCAAGAACGATTTTAAAGCTTTTTCTATTAGTAATAATGCTAACGTAGTAAGCCAGGAAGGGTATGAAACAAGCTCGGCTTTAAAAACTGGATTTCCACCAGAGAATATTACCACTCATTTACTCAACAAGGTATTGCGTCAATCTTCAACAATATCGTCTACAATAGCTAATTTTATCGCGACACAATATGGCGATGATGTTCTGGACGATGGGGATATAGTCAAACTCACTACTCAGTTAAATAAAGCCTTAGAAAAAAAGATTGCGGCAGAAATTCCAAGTGCTTCACTAACTCAGAAAGGAATTGTTCAACTCACAGATAAAACAGGCAACAGCAATTCACTTGCAGTCACTCAGAAACTTGTTTCTGATGTAAATGATAATGCTAACAACAGATTAGCAAAAAACCAAAATGGCGCAGACATTCTTGATAAAAACGCGTTTGTGAAAAATCTCGGCTTAGCAGAAACCGGCAATTTAGCTAAAAATGCGGTACCGAATAGTAGAAAAATTAATGGAAAAGCGTTAACCGGGGATATCAGTCTGAACGCTGGAGATGTGGGGGCATTTAAGCTTGGATTAACAGGAAACAACACTGTTAATAATCAAGTCCCCTGGAATGCAAACACAGGATTATATGATTTACTGAACCCTGGAATAGATTCTTCGCATGTCGCTCATTTCAATAATGGCGTTGGAAGCTGCCCAGCTTTTCAATTGAAAGTGCTGTACAAAAACCGGGGAATTGCTTATCGCTCTGCCCGTGATAATTTTGGCTTTGAGGAAGATTGGACTGATATTTATACAACAAAAAATAAACCAACGGCAGCGGATGTTGGGGCATTTAAGCTCGGATTAACAGAAAGATACACTGTTAATAATCCAATCCCCTGGAACGCAAACACAGGGTTATATGATTTGCTGAATCCTGGAATAGATTCTTCGCATATTGCTCATTTCAATAATGGCATTGGAAGCTGCCCAGCTTTTCAATTGAAAGTGCTGTACAAAAACCGGGGAATTGCTTATCGCTCTGCCCGTGATAATTATGGTTTTGAGGAAGATTGGACTGATATTTATACAACAAAAAATAAACCGACGCCGGCGGATATCGGGGCATATGCAAAATCCGAGGGATCTGAATTTATCCAAGCAAAACATATTAATCCAGCGAATATAAGTGATTTTACCGCATGGATAAGATCATTGCCGCTGGGCGGTCATGCACTTAGATTTGGAGAAAATCATGGTGGCATTGGATATCCGTGGTCATGCGGCTATGTAACAAGAATATATGATACATGGGCGGGATTTGTCGCGCATTATGACCATGCAGGTATTAGCTTTATCCACGGAAATGATGGGGGCGGAAATACAAAAGTTAGCCGACTTTGGACAGACAAAAACGCCCGCTCCGACGCTAACGGCATTCTTAGAGTATCCAGCCCAGTTGTCGATATTCATCCAGACGGAACTTACGAGTTAACCAGCGAAGCTGAGGGAGTAACTGTTAAGCGTATAAATACAGGGAAATATCGCATCAGCGGTTGCAACGGTTTTGCCAAAGATGGTGCGTGGGGAATTCACGGTGGAACTATCATCCCGGCGGACAGCAACGGGTTAAATCTGATTTGGATTCGTGAATCGGTAGACACAGCCAGCGGCGATATAACAATTGAATGTTACCATCGTCAGAATAAAGACGCTCCAGAATTTGCTCAAAATAAGCGCGTAAAAAGTGTAACTGCAACAGGAGAAGTCGTTTATTACAATGATGCTGAACCCTGCGATATTCCAGACGGAAGAGTCATTAATATTCGTGTGCAACTACCTGAAATGTAATTAGGATCAGTCTCCCTAAAAGGAAGCCCCAGATTGCTGACGAACCCCATTCAAAAAATGGGGTTCTGTTGATGTCAATCGTATTGTTGTAGTGTGGGGTCTTTTAGTATATCGAGGTATCCATTTTCCAGTGCCTCTATTCAAAGACCTGGCCCGATGGTTAGACTTTTGTCATTAATCCGATGAGGCTATTAAGACCCTACATGATGTTTACTGACTTCATTTTCTAGCGCTTGATTCACGAAAGCATTAATCGTCACATCTTCTTCAAGTGCTAGTTCTGCAATTTTTCTATGCAATTCTGGATTAACTCTAACATTAAAAACCCCTTTATATGGCACATCAGGATTTTTATTTAATTCCTTGCAGTCTTGCAAATACAAATCAATTGAGATTTTAAATTCATTTTCCAATTCTGCAATTGTTTTTGCTTCATAAGTCACTAAATCGCGGATATATTCCAATTTACCAAAAAGGGTATTGTTTTCCAGGTCAAATTCAATTGTACCTAAATAACCTTTATATTTTAAATATTTCATATCAACCCCACTTCTTTTAAAGTCTGTTTCACAGCTTTTAGTGTACCACCTTTAATGTAATTTTCAGGATGAGGGCGGTGCATTAAAATTATGTGATTCAATGATTCATTGAAGAATCGTACCCTTGAACCTTGCTTTTCTTGTTTCTCATAGCCTAATAGGCTTAATAACACAACAAGTTCAGACCATTCAAAAGTTTTTTGGCTATTAAGAAACTTTTCTATCAGTTTCTCCGCTTTGCTCATGTACTTGTCCTTCTTCACAAGAATGTAACTAACGGTAGTTACAAATATCAAATAAGTCAAGTTCCTTGTGCAACAAAAAGGGGCGTTAGTGCCCTTCAGATTGCTGATGAATCCCACTTAAAAAGTGGGATTCTGTTGATATCCGATGGCTAGACCTTTGTTATCAATCTGAGATTCCCCAAGAAGGAAGCCTTAATTATCAAGGCAGTTGTACTCTATCAGGCTTACTTACGACGCCAGCTTGTCCCCTGCGGACCATCTTCCAGTTCAATACCCATCTCATTTAACTGATTACGAGCAGAATCTGCCAGCGCCCAATCTTTATTTTTACGGGCATCATTACGCTGCTTAATCAGTGCTTCAATTTTATCAATCTCTTCATCGTCAGCCTGAACACCACGGTGCAGGAATTGTTCCGGCTGTTGTTGCAACAAACCTAAGATACCCGCCAACTTGCGTAATTCAGCCGCTAAGCCATTCGCTGCACCCATATCTTCTGATTTCAGGCGGTTGATTTCACGTGCCATATCAAACAGTACCGAATAAGCCTCTGGCGTATTGAAATCATCATTCATTGCGTCAATGAAACGCGCCTCAAATACTTCGCCACCGGCCGGCTGTACAGAAGCATCTGTACCTCGCAGAGCTGTATAAAATCGTTCAAGTGCGGTACGAGCTTGCTTTAAGTTATCTTCTGTATAGTTAAGTTGACTGCGGTAATGGCCTGACAACAAGAAATAACGCACTGTCTCTGCATCGTAATATGCCAATACGTCACGGATAGTAAAGAAGTTGTTCAGCGATTTGGACATCTTCTCTTTATCTACCATCACCATCCCTGAATGCATCCAGTAATTCACATACGGACCATCATGGGCACAAGTAGATTGCGCAATTTCGTTTTCATGATGCGGAAACATCAGATCAGCGCCACCACCATGAATATCAAAATGATTACCTAGCTGTTTACTGTTCATGGCAGAACATTCAATATGCCAACCCGGACGGCCCGCTCCCCACGGCGATTCCCAACTTGGTTCCCCAGGCTTGGACATTTTCCACAATACGAAATCCATCGGGTTACGCTTAACATCAGCCACTTCCACTCGCGCCCCTGCTTGTAACTGGCTGAGATCTTGGCGGGAAAGCAATCCGTAATCCTGATCACTCTCGACGGAAAACATAACATCGCCATTATCTGCGACATAAGCATGATCACGTTTTATCAACGATTCAGTCAGCGCAATAATCTCCTGGATATGCCGGGTCGCACGAGGTTCCAGCTCAGGACGTAAGATATTCAGCGCATCAAAATCTTTATACATTTCTGCCAACATCCGGCCAGTCAGATCATCACAACTTTCACTGTTTTCTGCTGCCCGTTTGATGATTTTGTCATCAACATCAGTCACATTGCGGACATAAGTTAAATCGTATCCCAGATAGCGCAGATAACGAGCAACCACATCAAAAGAAACAAAGGTTCTGCCATGACCAATATGGCACAGGTCATAAATCGTGATACCACACACGTACATCCCTACTTTCCCTGGATGAATTGGTTTAAATTCTTCTTTCTGACGGCTGAGGGTATTGAAAATTTTTAGCATCGAGATTTTCCGTAAATTCACTGTACGTGTGTTAAAAATAACGAATTGATAATCCTGGATTTATGCCCTTATCTCATCAATAAATGCTCGATATGGCATAATCCAATAGGATATTGAAACCTGATATTAAGCGCTTTGCAAGGTTAGCGATCAATATAGTCTACTGAAACTAATAGGTACTGACTCATTATGGTAGATGTGATATAAAAGCCGCCTGGTCCAAATGCCCTAACCGGGTTAATCAAAACTATTATTAGGATTTCAATTATGGTGACTTTCCATACCAATTTTGGCGATATTGTAATTAATACTTTCGCTGATAAAGCTCCTGTAACTGTTGAGAATTTCTTGAACTACTGCCGCAATAGCTTCTACGATAATACTATTTTCCACCGTGTTATTAACGGTTTCATGATTCAGGGTGGTGGATTTGAACCTGGTATGAAACAAAAGCCGACTGATGCAGCTATCAAAAACGAAGCCAATAACGGTCTGAAAAATAACCGTGGTACTTTGGCAATGGCCCGTACTAACGATCCACACTCAGCAACTGCACAATTCTTCATTAACGTTGTTGATAATGATTTCCTGAACTTCCGATCTGAGCGCCCTGATGGCTGGGGTTACTGCGTCTTTGCCGAAGTGGTCGAAGGTATGGATGTTGTTGATAAAATCAAAAGCGTTTCTACCGGTCGCAGCGGTATGCACCAAGATGTACCACTCGAAGATGTTATCATCGAAAAAGTGACTATCAGCGAATAACTCACTGAATATGTGCACACTTTTTATTGCGGATTTACATCTCAGCGAACATGAACCGGCAATCACTGCCGGTTTTCTGCGTTTCTTGCGTGAGGATGCCATTCAGGCAGATAGCCTCTATATTCTCGGCGATCTGTTCGATTACTGGATCGGCGATGATGATAACAACCCTCTCCACCGTGAAATCGCTAGCGCACTAAAAACTGTGCAACAACAAGGTATTACCTGTTACTTTATTCATGGCAACCGTGACTTTCTACTCGGTTCGCGCTTTGCTAAAGAGAGTGGCATTATCTTGCTCCCACAGGAAAAAGTACTGGAACTGTACGGTAAACGAGTGCTTATTCTGCACGGCGATACCTTGTGTACTGATGACGAAAGTTATCAACGATATCGTAAGCGGGTTCATACCCCGTGGGTCCAACGTCTGTTTCTACTGCTACCTCTGTCTACCCGTCAAAAAATTGCCGTAAAAATGCGAGCAAACAGCCAATCGGTCAACAGCAGAAAATCCGAAGCTATTATGGATGTAAACCAGCAAGCTGTTATTGACACTTTTGAGCGGTATCAAGCTGACTGGATGATCCACGGACACACCCACCGCCCTTTTGTACATGAAGTTTCTCTGCATGATAAAACCGTCTACCGTGGTGTACTTGGCGCATGGCATCATCAGGGATCGATGTTCAAAGTAACGGATAAATCAATCGATCTTATCTCTTTCCCATTCTGATTAATCGGGAACACACCCGATATACAAGTGTCACAACAAAAGTATAAAGTAACGCAATCGTTTTCCTTAGCTTGTGAGCATGATATGATCCGCGGCCTTAAAGCGTTATTTTCATTCTGGTGGACGTTAAAACACAGGAGCATTTGATTTATGATTGCCCAACCTGATTTAGCAGGAATAACTCAACACAATGCCAAAATCGCCATTGTTATGGGTTCTAAAAGCGATTGGACGACTATGCAGCACGCGGCTGATATTCTCACTTCTCTTAATGTACCTTTCCACGTTGAAATTGTTTCTGCCCATCGTACGCCCGATAAACTCTTTAGTTTTGCCCAACAAGCGGAACAAAACGGTTTTGATGTCATTATCGCTGGCGCCGGTGGCGCCGCCCATTTACCCGGCATGCTGGCAGCTAAAACGCTGGTCCCGGTTCTCGGCGTCCCCGTACAAAGCGCCGCTCTTAATGGCGTAGACAGCCTCTACTCTATCGTACAGATGCCAAAAGGGATTCCTGTTGGTACGCTTGCGATTGGAAAAGCCGGCGCGGCAAACGCAGCCCTACTGGCCGCACAGATTCTGGCGCGTCATGATAAAGATTTACTGAAACGCCTTAGCCATTGGCGTGAAACACAAACTCAGGATGTACTCGATAATCCCGATCCGCGGGAGGAAGCATGAAGCCAGTTTGTGTATTAGGCAATGGTCAGCTCGGCCGCATGTTACGCCAAGCTGGTGAGCCTTTAGGTATCACGGTTTATCCTGTTGGCCTCGATGCAGAACCCGAAGCGGTTCCTTATCAGAATAGCGTTATTACCGCTGAAATTGAGCGCTGGCCGGAAACAGCGCTTACCCAAGAACTTGCCCGCCATAAGGCTTTCGCTAATCGAGATATCTTTCCCCGTCTGGCCGACCGTCTGCCGCAAAAACAGTTAATGGATAGCCTTGGTCTGGCAACTGCTCCGTGGCAATTACTCTCTGAGGCCAACCAATGGCCGCAATTATTCTCTGAACTCGGTAATTTCGTTATCGTTAAGCGCCGCATGGGTGGTTATGATGGCCGCGGGCAATGGCGTATTCGTCCCGGCGATGAAACAGCATTACCCGCCGATATTTATGGTGAATGTATTGCTGAACAAGCCATTCCTTTCTCCGGCGAAGTTTCACTGGTAGGTGCCCGCAATAAAAATGGCGATTGTGTGTTCTATCCCTTAACGCACAATTTGCATCAAGATGGCATTCTCCGTGCCAGTATTGTCTCTCCTCAAGAAAATGACCATTTACAGCATTATCATTTACAACAACAGGCCGAGAGTATATTGTCAGCTATTATGCACGAGTTGAAATATATCGGCGTGATGGCGATGGAATGTTTTATTGTCGGTGATAATTTACTGATCAACGAACTCGCACCACGCGTTCACAACAGCGGTCACTGGACTCAAAACGGTGCATCTATCAGCCAGTTTGAATTACATCTTCGCGCTATTCTGGATTTGCCCATGCCTCGGCCAACAGTGACTGCGCCGTCAGTTATGATCAATTTGATTGGCACAGATATCAATACCCAATGGCTCAACTTGCCATTGGTACATTTGCATTGGTATGAGAAAGAAGTCCGTCCTGCACGTAAAGTCGGTCATCTTAATCTTTCTCACTTTGATAAAAATGAATTAAAAGATACATTGCAGAAACTTGTTCCCATGCTGCCCCCTGAATATCAGAGTGGCCTTGAATGGGCACAGGAAAAATTAATTAGCTAACGTCTAACACTGGCATTATTTGTTTATTAAACTGATCATCCTGATTTGTGTACACAATAGCCCTACAGTAAGGATACAAATAGTAAGATATAGAGAGGCACATATGAATATAGCCACGTTAAGAGTTCGCGTTTCTGAAGATCTGAAAAATGCGGTAGCACAAGCCGCTCGGGATAATAGCTTGGACATGTCTAGCTTTGTTCGTCTGGTATTAACTAGAGCAACAAAAGAACACCATGTTACTAATGCTACAACGCAGACATCTATCCATGAACTGGAAAGTGGTGGAGGTACAAGTGTAGATACCATAGATGAACTTTGGGACAAAATTTTCCAATAAAATATGCTCAGAATTCACTATCTTGAACAAAACTCAAGTTAACTATTTATCATGAAACATATGATAAATGGACATCAAAATAATTAGACGTTTGTCATCCAATGGCCTGAAATTAAATGTGGAAGCGGAAGTAAAGTAACTTACCGCTTCACACCTCAACTCATTCCAACTTATTTATATTCTTTCAATTATTATATTGATCTATTAGCATTAATCGATCTAGATATAGTATCTACAATTGTTCTCGTTGTTTGATCTATTTCATAATTAAGTAAGTCACCAACTTTAATATTACTAAGATTGGTAGCCCTTAACGTTTCTGGAATTAAATTCAATTCTATGGTTTTGTCTTCTTCATTTATACCATTTATTGTCAAGCTACAACCATGTAAACCAATAAAACCTTTATGGAAAAAATATCTGATATTATCGCCAGGAATATTAATCACTAATCGATAAGTTTCACCAGTTTTAATAAAATCAACGACTTCTGCCACACCTTCAATATGCCCATATAAGCTATGACCGCCATTTTCTTTATTCATTTGATGTGATCTTTCAATATTAACTTCATCCCCTACATTTAAAATCTTTAATGTGGTCACATCAGCCGTAAAATCTGATATATCAAAATAAACGATATCATTTTTAAATTGCGTGACAGTCAGGCATGTACCATTAATCGCAACACTAGCCCCCACAGGAACATCATCAAAGAAATGGTTATTATTACTGACGGTCAATGTACTAAATCCCTCTCTTTTCTCAAGAGATAATACGTTTTCTTTTCCTTGCACAATTCCAGTATACATAATCACCCTCTTTTATTCATATTTAAGTAGAAACACCCTTGTTACATTAAGATAATTTATGGTTTATACGAATATGTCTAATAAAAATTCATTAGCTCTATTAACCATATTTTACTACCTCATATTTTACAAAATATCTTTTATATACTTGATTTAAATCAAAATTTTAATAACACATTTAAAAGCCAATAAACTACTTTACCCTATTGTTTTTAATTATATCAAGCTTTTTGTGGAATAGATGATTTTTTACTATTAAATTGATAATTATCAAACATGAGTAAAAATAGAGTCGAAAATTATTTTTCTAACTTATGGAAACACTTTACCTTGAATATTTATCATTTGATTAAAAGCATATCATAATAAAACCACCAGCCAAAGAACTATAATTTACAACATTTCATTTACAATCTCTTTTTTATTAAACACAAATCAAACCAGTTATCATTTTAAACATTTATTATGTTTCTATTCCATGAAAAATACTTTAATCTATGTTTTAAAATCAAAGCAATAATTATTTAAATTCACAAATTATTTTGATGATAAAAAAACAGACCTAATTTATTATTTTTATTTCTCATGGCTATTTCTCATTAAAAACTCAGATTAATTAATGGAAATAAATTATAGATTTAAGTTAACTAAAATATAATTACAAAAATATTTTCACAAAACCATTAATTAATAATATTTTTCCCAATTCTCAACACCAAATTGAATAAACAACCTATCGCTAATTAAATAATCAATATATTACTAACACTGAGAAATGACTAAGGTTAGAATAATCTTATTTTTCTATACTATTCAACATTCATCAACAAAACCAAATATCCCTTTGACAAAACCTCTCCATTAGATCAATGTTATTACCATTAATTAGTCTGACAACATACGAAAAGGGAAACCCTCGTGTTATTTACCTGGAAAGCCCACGATACTAAAAACCGCCTACAGTTTTTTTCCGCCTTATGGTCCTCGTTTCCATCTTCTTGCTCTATTTATCAAACAACAGCTTGGTATTGGATCAACACCAGATTAAAGAAAAGCGGATTACCTGCAATGTTATTATTACTACCAATAATCGTTCAAGCTCAAACCAGTCATTTTGTTAATTTTCAATCTATTGATACCAGCCTGTATATGCAGTTTGAAAATCGGGTCGATCCCCAAAAAACCATTTCACCGATTTTAGAGGCTTTCGGCGACTACAGTGTCGGCGATATGTACGTCTATAGTATTTGGCAAAATTCACTGCAAGGTGATTACCAAGGTGATAAAAGCACCTACTATTATAAATTTGTCCCCAGAGTGAGCTTGAGTAAAGTCACTGGTAATGACATCTCTTTTGGGCCGGTAAAAGATATTCTGTTCGCTCAATGGATTGCCAAAACTAAGGGGATAGATTACGACTATTTCCCCGGTATCAGTATTGACTGGCAAGCTAGCTGGATTAGCTGGCTACGTACAATTTTTTATTTTGAGAATAATGCCAAAGGAAGCTGGAATGATCAGCGAATTCATATCGACTACGGAATTCCCTTCAATAACCGTTTAGGTGATTTCCGGGTTGTCGGGACTTTCGATTATACATTAGGCTTACATGGACAACCCAAAACTATCGATTTCAAACCAGAGTTACATTACGATTTGGGAAAGATCCTTGGTCATCAACCCGGTCATTTATGGACTGGCATTGTTCTGAACCCCATAAAAAATAAATACAAAATAAGAGATACCCCTTATTATCGAACGGATCAATTTAACTATGGGATCTTTATTCGATATAGTTTTTTCTGATATCGGAATAAAATATCAGAAATTTTCTGATGGCCTTTATCCTGATGGAGTCAAAATGCCCATTCAACATGACCAGTTCGGACGTACTTATCAGTGGCTCCTACTGATACTTTTGGGTTTGATTTACTTTCTGGTCACCGCAACCACATTTACTTCGCTAGGCGTTGTATTACCTAGCATGATCAAGGAATTACACTGGAGTTGGACGGATGCCGGTCTGGGGTTCACCTTACTTGGCCTATCATGTGGGCTGTCCAGTTACCTTCCAGCGATGTTTATTCGTCGTACAGGCGTCCGCGCCACTTTGATGATTGGTACGCTCACCTTTATCACCAGTTTTTACATCCTCTATAACACCCACAGTATCGCGGCCTATTTTACCGGTACAACACTATTAGGGATCGGCTTTAGTCTTATGGCGACTGTTCCCGGCACTTATGTCATTAGCCGACTTTTTAAAAAACAGTCGTTGGCTTTTGGTATCTATTTCACCATCGGTGGATTAGGGGGCGTGGTCGGTCCGTGGATCTATTTCCTGGCAACAGTATTTTGGGAAAACTGGCGTATGCACTGGGCAATTTCCGGGATATCACTCACCTTGATCAGCTTATTAACCATTTTATTTATGCGCGAAGGTAAAAAGGAAAACGCCCACGCTGAAAGAATTAGCAAAAATCAACAAGACCAGCTCCCCTCCAATATCTATCGCACCAAGGAAATATGGAATGTCCGGCAAGCACTGCACACCTGGCAATTTTATGCCATTGCAGCCGCTTATACTGCTTTTTTACTGTGTGGGATAACCGTTAATAGTTTTGCGGTCGCCCATATTACTGAAAACGGATTCAGCGAATCTGTTGCTGCTTCCTCACTCAGTATTTTGGCTTTTATCAACGCATTCTCACGATTTGCAGGAGGCGCGGTTGGTGAATGGTTCGATCCCAAAAAAATGCTTATCGGCAGTCTGTCGATAATTATCTGTGGTCTTATCGCACTCAGTGCCGCCACCTCATGGACATTTTTAATCCTGTTCACGTTGTGTATTGGCATCGGTTATGGCATGACTTTTCTGGCATCCAGTATATTGCTGTTCAATTATTTTGGGCGCACGCCTTATCTGGAACTGTTCTCGGTGATGAATCTGATCTCCACTATCGCCTGTATCGCCCCTTTTCTGGTGGGCGCAATTAAGGATTATTCAGGTAGTTTTACACCGGCATTTCTCATTATCGCCATACCGGTACTAACTATTTTGATTGTCACATTCATGATGCAACCACCTTCACAAATCGTGAAGAAATGTTCTGATGACAACACATTACTTAACTGAATTTAACAATAAAATGAACCTATACCCGTCATCTTTCAAGTTGCCTCTTTGTTGGCTGCACTCGCTCACCCCGGTCACATCGTTACCTATGCTCCCGGGGATTCACTCCCTTGCCGTCGCGATGCATCTTGAAATCCATAGGGTATATAAGATATTCCTTACCACAGACAAACAAGGAATTAATCATGGCAAAGAAAGAATTCGGTGTATTTCTACCCATAGCGAAAGGTGGATGGATTATTTCCAAAAATACACCACCACTCGATGCTTCTTATCAGCAAAACCGTGAAGCGGCTATTCTGGCTGATCAAATTGGTTTGGATTTCATTATGTCAATGAGCAAATGGCATGGCTTTGGTGGTGAAACGGAACATTGGGGCTGTTCTCTGGAATCCGTTACCATGATGGCAGGTATTGCTGAAGTGACTCATCATGCCCGGCTTATCGCAACCATGCATGCCGGGCTGCATAATCCCGCCGTGGCAGCCAAAATGATTGCGACACTGGATCAAATTAGTCATGGACGCGCCGGGCTGAATATTGTCTCTGGCTCCTTCAAAGACGAATTTGAACAAATGGGGGAATGGGATAACAATTTAGATCACGATCAACGTTACGCAATGACCGAAGAGTGGACCCAATTGATCAAACGGCTTTGGAGTGAGAAGCAGGTTAATCATCAGGGAGATTACTTTAATTTCAAGAATTGTGTTTCTGAACCTAAACCTGTTTCCGTTCCGCGCCCTTATTTGGTCTGTGCCGGTCAATCAGAATGTGGGTTACGTTTTAGTGTGCGTAACACCGATGTGTGTTTCATCGGTGGTAAAGATGAAGAAGAAACGCGACAAATTAGTCTGATGGCTAAACGTCTTGCAGTCGAATACGGTACAACTACCAAAACCTTTTGTATGTGTACGATTATTTGCGCTGAAACAGATGAAGAAGCTGAAACGCTGGCTGAATTCTATCGTGATGGCCTGGATATAGACGCAGTTAAAAACATGATGCACAGTTTTGGCGTCGATATTGGCGGAAAAAGCAATGCGATGGTTGAAAGATCCCAAAATGCTTTTATGACCCACACAGCTATCGGCAACCCGGAAACATGTTGTAAACAATTGTCAGATTTACTCCGTGAATGCGAACTGGACGGGGTTATGTTGATCTTCCCTGATTATGTTAAGGGGTTGACCACTTTCGGCGAGAAAATATTGCCACAACTTAGAGTCGAATTTACCTAAACAACGATAATAGGACAATAAGCTAGGGAATGGGTTCATCACATCTCGACGAGCGATTACCCATTCCCTGAATGTCTGCAAATATCGCCCTTTTATCCCTGAACCCGCCGGTATAATCCCGTACCCCGTAACAACCGAAGCCCTAACCAACTCCCACACAATGAAAGTAACAAGCTGCTGATTATTGGTAATAACAGCCACATCTGCCATTCTGGTTGCCACGGAAAATCAAATACCTTGGTCTGCAATAACCAAAGCGCAACTTCAGCGCCAAGTGCCGCAGTAAAACCCGCCATTAATCCAAGCAAAGCAAATTCACTCCACAGCGTACGACGCAGTAACTGTTTACTGGCTCCCAAGGTGCGGTAAACCACTAGTTCAAGTTGCCGTTGATGCATCCCTACCTGAACCTGTGCCAATAGCAATAATGCGCCACAAACCATGACCAACCCAACCATGACCTCTAATGCCTTACTTACCTGCTGCAAAATACCCTGAATTTGCTTAATCATCACGCCGGTATCAAGTAGGCTCAAGGTTGGAAACTGACGATTAAGATCCGTCAGAAGGCGACCCTCTCCCTCATAATGGAAACTGGTCAACCAGGTTTGCTGCTGATTCTCTAATGCTTGTTTCGGGAAAATAAACAAGAAATTTGGCCGCAAACTTTCCCAATCTACCAGTCGAATACTGCTAACTATGGCACTGAATTGCTGCGTATCACCACTAAATGTTAGCTTATCGCCGATTTTGATTGCCAAACGCTCAGCAAGACCCTGCTCAATCGAAACCTCATCCGCCTTTGGCGGCCAGTAACCTGCAACCAAGGTATTAAACGGGGGTAACTCCTCTTTCCATGTCAGGTTCAATTCCCGCTGTACCGTGTTGCTATCCGATTCTTTGGCCTCTGCCCACGCGATGGCTGACTGACCATTAATTTCCGTCAAGCGAGCCAATACCACTGGATAGAATGCCGTAGGTTTAACCTGATACTGAGCCAGCAAATGTTCTACTTGTGGAATTTGCTGTCCAGTCATATTAATCAGAAAATAGTTTGGACTGTCCGGTGGCAATTGGTGCTGCCAACGGTCAAGCAAGTCTCCTCGGACCACCAGCAACAAAGCAAATAACATAAATGATAAAGAGAAAGCCGCCAATTGAGCTACTGTTTGAAACGGCTGCCGCAGTAGTCGATTAACCGCCAGACGAAAACTGAGTTGGCGGAGTTTCAAATGACGTAATAACCACAATCCTCCCCAACCAAACACGGCTAGTAATAGCGCAACCATCATCATGCCTGCAAGTAACGCCCATAACATGGGCTTGGCGCCAACTAACAGACTCAACCCACTAATGACCACCAATACCGCCAACGGCAAGTAATAACGCAACGGCCAGATAGGCGCAATAATATCATCACGCAGCACCCGTGATGGTTGGGTTGCCATTAACTGCTTGTACGGACGTATTCCTACCAGTAAGGCGATAACAGATAACGCGCCTAACGCCCATATCCACGGCCAGAATCCGGCTTGCGGCAACATCTTCGGTAACATGGGTGCCAAAATCTGTACGAGCAGATATTCAAACATCAATCCCAAAAGCGTCCCCACCAGCGCCGCCGCAATCAATATCACCAGCCATTGACCAATCACCCATTTACGCAACGCCCAACGCCCCGCCCCCAGTGTTTTAAGCACAGCCATCAAATCATGGCGGCTACGGCAATAGTGAGTCATTGATACTGCTACCGCGGCGACAGCGAGTAATAACGTTAGCAAAGCCGATAACAACAAGAATTGCTGTGCCCTTTCAATAGATTTTGCGAGCGCTCCACTATCTTGTTTCAAGGTATACCAGCGCTGATCAGCTTTAAGTTGGGGATCAATGAGCTGCTGATACTGATAAACCGCTTCTTTATCACCCGAAAACATATAACGATAAGTCAGACGGCTACCCGGCTGAATCGCCCCGGTAGATTGCGCATCATCAAGATTGATCAAAATCCTTGGTGCAATCTGAAAGGGATTGAAACCACTGTCTGGTTCCTGAATTAATTCTCCGCTCACCTTAAGCGTGGTATCACCCACATCGAGATTATCGCCAACTTTGATTTTCAATAGTTCAAGCAAACGAGGCGCGACCAGCACCGTGCCTTTTTCCGCTTTCAAACCCGGTGGATGGGTTTCCAGTTCACCATATAACGGGTAATGACTGTCTGCGGCTTTTACATTCGCAAGTTGAGGAATGTCTCCGGCATAAGTCATTGTGGTGAAAGAGAGCTGGCGACTTAATTTTAATCCCAGTTTTTTCGCCTGCTGTAACCATTCTTCATCTACCGGATAAGCAGCACGCAAGACTAAATCACCCGCCAGAAAATCCCGACTCTGGTAATGAACACTTTGATCAATGCGATCACCGATCCTGCCCAAAGCCAGTACACAAGCTACCGCCAAGGTAAGAGATAACCAGACAATCAATAAAGAAGGTGTGCGCCACTCGCGCCAAAACCAACGCCAAATCATCTTTCTTCCCTCAATTTTCCATCAACCAACCGCAAGCAACGTTGACAACGGGCCGCAAGCTGGCTGTCATGAGTGACCAAAATTAATGTTGTGGCATAATCACGATTCAGAGAAAACAGTAAATCAGCAATACGATCACCGGTTTGCCGATCCAGATTACCTGTTGGCTCATCAGCAAACAGAATTTTGGGTTGGCTGCTGAATGCCCGTGCTAATGCCACCCTCTGTTGTTCACCGCCAGAAAGTTGTGCCGGCATATGTTTCAAACGCTTCCCCAATCCCAGTTGTTCAAGCAATTCAGCCGCCTGTTTCCTACTACTATTTTCAGACTCACCACGTAATAAAGCAGGAAGCTGGACGTTCTCTAATGCATTTAACGTCGGAATTAACATAAATGACTGAAAGACAAAACCAACACTTTCAGCCCGGAGTTGCGCCCGCTGCTCCTCATTCATCTGGCTTAAATTATGCCCTAGCAGCCGAACCTCACCGTCACTGCCATCATCTAACCCAGCAATAATGCCAAGCAATGTGGATTTACCCGAACCCGATTCTCCCACCAAAGCGATAGTCTGTGCCGACTCGACAACCAACTCAACTCCCTGCAATATAGTGATCTTATGTTCTCCCTGACCAACGTGCTTACTGAGATGCTGAACTTCAAGAATATTCCCCGTTACCATTTACTTTTCCTTTTACTGATGGTGCTATTTAGCGCCAGAGCGACTGCGGCTGATACCCTTCTGATTCTCGGTGATAGCCTTAGTGCCGGTTACCATTTGCCTATTGAACAGTCATGGCCTGCTTTAATGGAAAAAAAATGGCAGAAATCTGGCAATAAAATCACGGTCATCAACGGCAGCATCAGCGGTAATACCGCCGCTCAGGGCCTTGAGCGGCTACCTGAATTACTTAAACAACATAAACCTCGTTGGGTACTGATAGAACTGGGTGCCAACGATGGACTACGCGGTTTTCCCCCACAACAAACAGAACAAGATCTGCAACAGATCATTACTTTAGTGAAACAAGCCAATATTCAGCCTTTATTGATGCAGATCCGTCTGCCACCAAATTATGGGCGCCGTTATACCGAATCTTTTGCCAAGATTTACCCCAAACTGGCAGAACACAATCAAATCCCTCTGCTCCCGTTTTATATGGAACAAGTCGCTATTAAACCGGAGTGGGTGCAACAAGACGGATTACATCCCAATCTGGCAGCTCAACCATTTATCGCCGACTGGATGTCTGACACACTATCAGCACATCTTAATTATTCTTGAATAGTAAACTATTAGTTTCAACAAATTGATGTCTATAAACAGGTTAAAGTTATGCAAAAGTCAGTTCTTATCACAGGCTGTTCCAGTGGAATTGGTCTGGTGGCGGCCAAAACACTACACCAGCGGGGCTATCGAGTTTTAGCAGCTTGCCGGAAACCCGCAGATTTACAGCATATGCGCGAGTTAGGACTGGAACCTATCGAATTGGATCTTGATGACAAAATGAGTGTTGAACGCGCCGCAGCAGAGGTCATCAGGCTAACCAATGGCCGTCTTTACGGACTGTTTAATAATGGCGGCTTTGGTATTTATGGCCCGCTCAATACTATCAGTCGTGAACAACTGGAACGGCAATTCTCCACCAATCTATTTGGTACACATCAACTTACCTGCTTATTACTTCCAGCAATGCAACTTCATGGTGAAGGCCGTATTATCCAAACCAGTTCAGTTATGGGACTGATTTCAACCCCAGGCCGCGGTGCTTACTCTGCCAGTAAATATGCCTTGGAAGCATGGTCAGATGCGTTAAGAATGGAATTAGCCGGAACAGGAATTAAAGCTTGTCTAATTGTCCCTGGCCCGATAAAAACACGTTTTACAGAAAACGTGAATCAAACGCAAAGCGATAAGCCGGTCAGAAACCCCAAGATCGCCCGCCATTTTACCCTAACCCCCGAAGCTGTTGTGCGCAAACTGATTCATGCTTTGGAAAGTCCTAACCCTAAATTACGTTATCCAGTGACTTGGATAACCCACGCAGTTACTATTATGCGCCGGATTTTGCCAGGAAGAGTAATGGATAAAATACTGAGTAAACAGAGTGGTACAACTTGAAAGTTAATAAAATAACCTCAATCTATTTAATCATACCCTGCAATAATCAAATTTAAGAGACTAATTATATGTTACCAACCTCTACTGGAATTAATGTTAACGAAAGCAACCTACATCAAACCGTTGAACAGTCTATGACTGTGCCTGTTTTATTTTATTTTTGGTCTGAACGTAGCTCACATTGCCAAGAATTAGGCGTAACACTGGATAAACTGGCAGCCGAATACGCAAATCAATTCATATTGGCAAAAGTAGATTGTGATAAAGAGCAAATGGTCGCTGCACAGTTTGGCTTACGCGCCATTCCTACAGTTTATATTATGCAACAAGGTCAACCCGTAGACGGTTTTCAAGGGCCACAACCTGAAAACGTGATTAGAGAGATGCTTGCTCGTATATTACCGAAACCGGAAGAGTTGAAAGCCGCCCAAGCTGAGGAACTTATCGCCGAAGGAAAACATCAGGAAGCACTACCGTTATTGAAAGAAGCCTGGCAATTAGCACCCAAAAACAGTGCAATTGCACTTATGTTGACCAAAGTGCAAATTATGCTCAATAATATAGAAGAAGCCCAGGAAATTCTGAGTTTTATTCCATTACAGGATCAAGACACTCATTATCACAGTTTACTGGCTCAAATTGAGTTACAAAAGCAAGCGGCGGATACACCAGAGATCCAACAATTGCAGCAAGAATTCGCCATTCAACCGGAAAATGCAGAGCTGGCTGTTAAGCTCGCGCTGAAACTGCACGAAGTCAGCCGTAATGATGAAGCTCTGGAATTATTACTCAGCTTCCTGAAAAAGGACCTTTCTGCTGCCAACGGTGCGGTACGGAAAACAATGATGGATATTATGTCTGCAATGGGGACCGGTAATACCTTAGCTTCGAAATACCGTCGCCAGGTTTACTCGCTGCTTTACTGATTTATTTAATTGTAAGGAATTGCTATGGATTTATTCGCTTTTGGTGCCGTACCCATTCTGATATTTATTGCGGTGGTTATTGTCTTTACTTGCGTAAAAACAGTGCCACAAGGCTATCAATGGACGGTAGAACGTTTTGGCCGTTATACCCGAACTTTATTACCGGGTTTGCATATTATCGTCCCTTTTATCGATCGCATTGGCCGTAAAATTAACATGATGGAACAAGTGTTGGATATTCCTTCACAGGAAGTGATTTCCCGCGATAACGCCAATGTTACTATTGATGCAGTCTGCTTTATTCAGGTTGTCGATCCTGTTCGGGCTGCTTATGAAGTCAGCAACCTTGAACTATCCATTATCAATCTGACGATGACCAACTTCCGTACCGTTTTGGGTTCAATGGAATTGGATGAAATGCTGTCGCAGCGTGATTCTATCAACAGTCGTCTATTACATATTGTTGATGAAGCCACTAACCCGTGGGGAGTGAAAATTACCCGTATTGAAATCCGTGATGTGCGTCCACCAAAAGAGTTGATCTCTGCCATGAACGCCCAGATGAAAGCAGAACGTACAAAACGTGCTGATATTCTGGAAGCAGAAGGTATCCGTCAGGCGGCTATTCTGAAAGCAGAAGGAGAAAAACAGTCTCAAATTCTAAAAGCAGAAGGGGAACGTCAATCGGCATTTCTCCAGGCAGAAGCACGTGAACGTGCCGCCGAAGCGGAAGCTCGCGCAACTAAAATGGTGTCCGATGCGATTGCTGACGGTAATATGCAGGCAATTAACTACTTTGTTGCCCAGAAATATACGGATGCACTGACCAGTATTGGCGCTTCCAGTAACAGCAAAGTCATTATGATGCCTCTGGAAGCGAGCAATCTAATGGGTGCGATTGGCGGTATTACTGAACTGATTGGCGAAAGCAAAAAAGGTAAATAACCATGATTGCACAGATTGCGGCGCAAACCCCTTGGCTCTGGTTCTCTTTTGGCGGCTTACTGTTAATTGCAGAGCTTCTGGGAACTGGCGGCTATCTGTTATGGACGGGTATAGCCGCTATCGTTGTTGCGTTTGTCACCTGGTTGCTACCAGGAATAGATTGGGAATGGCAAGGCATTTTGTTTGCCACTCTGACGCTGCTTTCTGCAATGCTATGGCGCTATTGGTTACGTCGCCGCCCATCAAAAGGCGGCGATACCCTGAACCAGAAAGACCACCAGCTCATCGGTATCCGAGCCAAACTGACTACAGATACTGAAAATGGTTACAGCCGGGTCAAACTGGCGGATGGAAGCTGGCGAGTTCACTGTGATAGTGAACTACCAGCCCATACCGAAGTAGAAGTGATCGCTGTTGATGGCATTACCCTGAAAGTAAAACCGGTCAGTTCTCAGTGATGAGAGCAACAACCCGATAAATGATCTATGATGGGGCATGCAGCCCCGTCATCTCCAGGGCACTCTTCCGCCAAAGATAACAATTTACTTCTTATTTTCTGCAACTCTTCAATCGCCTTTTCTATTTCAGCCACTTTATGCAATGTTGCTGCTTTTACATCAGCACTGTGTCGATTGGGATTGCGGAATAACACTAAAAATTCACGGCATTCATCAAGCGTAAAACCTACCTGTTTTGCCTGACGCAACAGCGTGAGTTCATCAATATGTTTCTGCTGATAATAACGGTAGCCGTTATCCCCCCTTTCCGGCGGTGTAATCAGATCTTTTTCTTCATAAAACCGGATCGCTTTGCTGGTAAGACCGGTTTTTTGGGCAATCTCACTAATGTTCATTTTTTCCCCTTGACCTTACCCTTGAGGGAAGGTTTAACCTTCGCAATAAGTCAGAAATTCACTTGAACTGTGTAGATATCATCAATTATCACACAGGTGTGAAGAATAATTACATCACTATGTGTTAGGAGTTTTTTTATGTCACACACAACCATTTTAACCTTGCAGGGACTCTCCTGTATGCACTGTGTTAACAGTGTGAAAAAGGCACTAGCAAATCATGCAGATGTGGAACAAGCGGATATTACGATCGATTATGCCAAAATCATCAGTAAAGCCTCTGCTGAATCATTAATCGAAACAATTCAAGCAGCCGGTTACGATGCGATAATCGCCAGTCAACCCGATGTTGAACTGGCTCTCTCTGGCCTGAGTTGCATGCATTGTGCCGGTACGACTCGTAAAGCGTTGGAAGCCGTAGATGGCGTTATCGCCGCAGAGGTGAATACTGAAACAGCTAAAGTTTACGGTAAAGCCGATGTCGCTACCCTGATTGCCGCTGTTGAGCAGGCAGGTTATCAAGCAAAACTCGCTTCTGGTCAAAACTCCCCAAAATCTGAGCCGCTGACATTACCTGCTTCAAACAGACCGGAACCTTTGGCAGCGGCAACCTCCTCCCTTCCGGTCGAAAAAACTGACGTATCCGTTGTGAGTGATAGCGATGAGAGCATCCAGTTGCTGTTGGATGGCATGACTTGCGCTAGCTGTGTGAATAAAGTTCAGAAAGCATTACAAAGCGTTGATGGCGTGGAAAATGCCAGAGTGAATCTTGCTGAACGCAGCGCTTTAATTACCGGTAGTGCCTCACCAGAAGCACTGATTAAAGCAGTAGAAAAAGCCGGGTATGGCGCAGAACTGATTCAGGATGAAGCTGAGCGGCGTGAACGACAGCAACAAGTTTCTGACGCTAATATGCGCCGTTTTCGTTGGCAGTCAGCATTAGCCTTAGTCGTCGGTATTCCTGTGATGGTATGGGGCATGATGGGCGATAATATGATGCTCACACCTGAAAACCATCATATCTGGCTGACTATCGGCGTTATCACGCTTGCCGTGATGATTTTTGCCGGTGGTCACTTCTATCGCAATGCGTGGCAAAGCCTGAAAAACGGCAGTGCGACAATGGACACCTTAGTGGCATTGGGAACTGGTGCAGCCTGGCTTTACTCCATCAGTGTCAACCTATGGCCAGATAGTTTTCCACCACAAGCCCGTCATCTCTATTATGAAGCCAGCGCGATGATTATCGGTCTGATAAACCTGGGGCATGCTCTGGAACAACGTGCCCGTCAGCGTTCTTCAAAAGCACTGGAGCGTTTGCTAGATCTGACACCACCGACTGCCCATGTGGTGACAGGAGATGGCGAAAAAGAGATGCGATTGACTGACGTCAAACCCGGCATGACGTTACGTCTGACAACCGGTGATCGTGTTCCCGTTGATGGTGAAATCATTCAAGGTGAGGTTTGGATAGATGAGGCAATGCTCACCGGTGAGCCGATTCCACAGCAAAAAACCAAAGGCGATAACATTCATGCCGGTACGACGGTGCAAGACGGTACAGTACTGTTTACTGCCGCCGCGGTTGGCAGTCAGACAACATTAGCACGAATTATTAAACTGGTCCGTCAGGCACAAAGTAGTAAGCCAGAAATTGGTCAGTTAGCAGATAAAATTTCCTCCGTGTTTGTTCCCGTTGTGGTCGCCATTGCCCTGATTGCCGGTGTTATTTGGTATTTCGTTGGGCCAGCACCACAGATTATGTATTCATTGGTCATTATTACCACTGTGTTGATTATTGCCTGCCCCTGTGCCCTTGGGCTGGCGACCCCGATGTCAATTATCTCTGGTGTCGGCCGAGCAGCAGAATTCGGGGTACTGGTTCGGGATGCCGATGCACTGCAACAAGCGAGCACATTGGATACCATTGTTTTCGATAAAACCGGTACGCTGACGGAAGGTATGCCTCAATTGACTGATATACATACCTTTAATGGGTACAGTGAACAAGAGGTATTGCGTTGGGCGGGTGCACTGGAAAAAGGCTCTAACCATCCATTAGCCAAAGCCATTCTTGCTAAAGCCGAAGGGCTGGAATTACCGCAAGTTGGACAATTCCATACGCTGGCTGGGCAGGGTATCAGCGGTGAAGTGAATGGCACAACCTTGTTGCTAGGTAACCAAGCATGGCTAGAACAAAAGCAGATTGATACGCAAGACTTAAAACCGCTGATTGTTCAACAGGCAGAACAAGGCATCACACCGGTTCTTCTGGCAGCAGGAGGTAAAGTAGCGGCAGTGCTGTCAATTCGTGACCCACTGCGTGAAGATACCATGACTGCATTGCAACGATTACATCACCAAGGCTACCGTTTAGTGATGCTGACCGGTGATAATCCGGTGACTGCCAATGCGATTGCAAAAGAAGCGGGTATTGATCAAGTGATTGCGGGTGTATTGCCTGATGGCAAAGCTGAGGCGATTCAGAAATTGCAAGCAGCAGGTCACAAAGTTGCTATGGTGGGGGATGGCATTAACGATGCCCCTGCCCTAGCGCAGGCTGATGTGGGCATTGCAATGGGAGGCGGTAGTGATATCGCCATTGAAACCGCCGCAATAACACTAATGCGTCATAGTCTACACGGTGTGGCTGATGCGGTTGAGCTATCCAAAGGCACTCTGCGCAATATGAAACAAAATTTACTAGGCGCGTTTATCTATAACACATTAGGTATTCCCATTGCCGCTGGTCTGCTCTATCCCTTTACCGGAACCCTGTTAGATCCGGTAGTCGCAGGTGCGGCAATGGCGCTGTCTTCAATTACGGTGGTGAGTAATGCTAATCGATTACTGAGGTTTAAGTCTAAAACCACGAAAATGAGTTAGCTTTAGCGATATTGGGGTAAATTGTAAAAATTTGTCATCCCTGTACTCTTTACACTTTTACCCCATCATCCATCGCCAATTCGTGGACAAATTACTTCAGTTATAACCACTTATGCCGGCTGGCTGCGATCAACGCAGCCCAACTATCGGGCGGATTTCCTCTTCCTAGCATCTTCTCGAAGACCGAATAGGGATCGGACTTACTACCTTCCGAACGCAAGGTCTCCTCATCGTTGACCCAAGCATACACAATGATCCTAGCCCTAGAATCATAACGGAAGAACAAACGGAACCTTCGACCAATCTTAGCTCGTCGCCAGTAGCGATAGGCTTCTCCTAAGGTGTTACCTTGCCGATACTCGTCCCGAGAAGGATCACTTGGTACCACATCCAGAATCAATTTGCTCAACGCCCGAAACAGCTTGACACTAGAGTTGCTCTCGAACCCGTGTGGGCCACTCTTCTCGGCCCTTTTTACTGCATCATGCAGCTTCTGAAGCTGTTGTATCACACATGAGTGATATAGCAGTGTCCATCCATGTCTTTGCATCAAATCACAACATCTCCGTCAATATTTTCACTCAGATCGATAGCGTGACCAGCATTGTACTGCATAGCCTCTTCCAATTCTTTAGGTAAACCACTCACATGATGCCCAACCTGAATATCCTCAGACAATAGATCAAGGAATGCCCCAATGACAGGATCTTCATGCTCAATTCCTACACAGGTCACGACTATCTCACCATTACACAACTCAAAGGCCAACTTACTACCTGTACCAATACCTAATGCCTGACGGATAGACTTAGGTATCGTTATCTGACCTTTGGAAGTCAATGTTGCAAGTTCATAGATAGATGTCATAACAAATCTCCAATTATCACTTTCATTAAAGTGTAAGGAATAATCCTTACATCGTCAAGATAATCTAGTTTAGGTTTATTTCACTTTAACGGTGAACACCAATCTACTGACTCTCTATACCAAAAGACTGTGATAGTTGCTAAAAGGCTAGCAAGGTAAATGGAAGGAACAAAAAAATCTCCTTGTATACTGATAGTAGTAAAGAAACATTCAATGGAAATAAATAAAGATACAGCGGAAGTACAGCTATAATATTGATAGTCACCTTAAAAATATAAATGCTAAACCGGAACACAAATGGGACGACTGATTAAACACCTTACCAATATATTGGGAATAAAGTCTTCCCACCGTTATCCCTATCCCGCTCACGATATTATACTGGCAGGTGATAGACATTTGCACCTGGTAGGCAGTATTCACATGGGTACGAAAAATATGTTCCCACTTTCGGAAATATTGATAGAACAACTTAATCTATCCGATACATTAATCGTGGAAGCAGATATTATTCAGGCAGACTCCCCATTTCATGATGAATTTCAATCATATCACCGCATCGAACAACGTTTATCTTCTGAGATGTACCAGAATTTTCAAGACTGCTGCAATGAAATCCAACAGCAGGAAGAATTCCTCAATTTATTACCCTCATGGCAAATCGCTTTAATTTTACAAGCAGGACAAGCACAAAACCTTGGACTGCATCCCCACTACGGTATCGATTATCAGCTACTGAATGCAGCCAAAGCGCAAGGGAAAACGGTTATTGAACTAGAAGGTACTGAATCACAAATTAATTTACTTAATCAAATTCCCAATAACGGCCTGCCACTACTGGAAGATACATTAACCCATTGGCACGCAAATGCCCGCGCTTTACAAACAATGATCAGTTGGTGGATGGACTATCAACCTGAACAGCAAAAACATGTTTTACCAACAACTTTCAGTAAAGAGATATACCAACTATTGATGACTGAACGTAATAAACGATGGAATAAGCGTTTACGGAAATTACCTACCGGTCGATATCTTGTCGCTGTTGGTGCTTTGCATCTGTACGGTGAAGGGAATTTGCCTCAGATGCTGGCAGAAGAACAGGATTAAAAAAAGGCCAATAATACAGTAGTATTGGCCAATCAAAGAGGAATAACCTGTCACTCTCGTTATTCTTATTGTTCGGGATATTACCTGTTTGTACACAAGCAACAGAGCCATAGTTAGAATATCAATTCCATCCTTCTATTTCATCCATTATCCTTAATTACAAAATTATTCTATGTAATGAAATTATGACACCTGCGATCATTCTATTAAAAAAACAGAAAGTTAGCTTTACTTTTCATACCTATGAACACGATACAAATGAGCATAACTTTGGTGATGAAGCAGTGAGGAAATTAAGACTCAATGCCAGACAGGTATTTAAAACTTTGCTGGTTGCACTTAATGGTGAAGCTAAAAATTTGGTGGTAGCCGTCACCCCCGTTTCAAGTGAACTGGATTTAAAAAAGGTCGCCAAAGTTTTTAAAATCAAAAAAGCAGAAATGGCTGATCCCCAAATCGCCCAGAAAGTGACAGGGTATCTCGTCGGCGGGATCAGTCCGCTAGGACAGAAAAAATACTTGCCAACAGTTATTGATAACCAAGCGCAACAGTTCCCAACTATATTTGTCTCAGGTGGTAAACGAGGGTTAGATATTGAATTGGCGTCGTCTGATCTCTGTAGATTACTGAGAGGTAATTTCGCTGATATTGCAAAAACTTAAATTATTACCCCAAAAGGGCGGCCAAAATTGCCGCCCTTTCGATTTACCATTCTGTCAGGGATTATTGATAAATAATCTCACCCTTTGGCTCATAATCAGCCGCTTTCAGTGGTGAATGCTTCTCGATATAGTCTTTCAAAACTTCTGCATCAACAAAACCGGTGTTGACATAGGTTGGATAATTATCAACACGTGGATAGCCATCACCACCAATAGCATTAAAGTCAAGCATTGCCATGCGGTAAGTTTTATTCGGCTCTAGTGGCTTTCCACCGATTTTTACCTCTTTAATACCTTTACCATCAGCAATCAGGCTAACATTCACAAACTGTGCATAAGCACCAGAGTCAACTTTCATATTAGCAATCGCCGCCAGATATTGTTTGACTTCATCGCCTTTCATATCAACGTAAACCAATGTGTTGGCAAATGGATGCACTTTCAACACATCTTTATAAGTGATATCACCTGATTCAATCGAATCGCGAATACCACCACCACTCATAATCGCAAAATCAGCACCCGCGCGTTCCATCATGGCAGAAAGCGCAACATGGGCCATATTAGTCTGAACAAAACGAACTTTGCTTCGATCCCCTTCCAATTTACCCTCAATAGAACCCACTTTTACACCAAGTTGTTTATCACCTTTATCTTGATAAGGCATCAGCAACTTTAACATATCCGGGTTTTGTGCAATTTCATGAGTGTAGTAAGCACGTTCAGTAGAACCATCTTCCTTCTGCACTTTCTTTTTGAGGTTAATAGGGATCAACTGATAGTGAGTCAGCTTTAATTCACCATTACGGAACTGGAAGTCAGCACGACCAACATATTTACCCCACTCATGAGCCTGAACAATCCAGGTACCGTTCTGACGATCCGGCGAACATGGGGTTCCTGGCACATAATCGATCTGCTTATAATTTTTATTTTCCGCAGACATACAGACCGGATCTTGTGAGTGACCACCGACAATCATATCCAGATAGCCCGCAGGCAAGCTGCGAGCCATTTCAACATCACCCGGCGCATTAGAACCATGATTACCGTTGTCATAGTGCCCCATATGGGTTGCTGCAATAATCACATCTGGCTTTTCATCTCTTTTTAGTTCTTCAACAACCATTTTGGCTTCTGTCGCAGGAACACGAAATTCAACATCAGGAAAATTAGCTGGGTTACCGATTTTCGCCGTATCATCAGTCGTCAGGCCAATAACCGCAATTTTCACACCCTGCTTATCGAAAATAGTATAAGGTTTAAACAAACGTTTGCCGGTGCTTGTTTGGTAAATATTGGCAGCCAGAAATGGAAAAGTTGCCCATTTTTCCTGTTGACGCAGTATTGACAGAGGATTATCAAACTCATGGTTACCCAACGCCATTGCATCATAGCCCACCAAGTTCATGCCTTTAAAATCAGGTTCGGCATTTTGCAGATCAGATTCTGGTACACCGGTATTAATATCCCCGCCGGAAAGTAGTAACACACTACCACCTTTTTTCACGACCTCCTGACGGATTTCATCAACTACCGTTTTTTGAGCAGCTAAACCATACTCACCATAATCGTTATGCCAAAAATGACCATGATGGTCATTGGTGTGCAAAATGGTAATGTTATAGGTTTTATCCTTCTCCCATGCATTTGCGATTGCTGGAAGTAGTGCTATAGATACAACCAAAGCACAAGCTGAGGTCTTGAACGAGAATTTCATGGTATATCTCCATGTTTTTTTAGTGAATTGCCATGCAAAAACAGCTTTTAAAGCTAACAAGGCGGGATAAGTTGATCATTTCTTGAGACAGGTTATGTTATGCAGTTATTAACACATGTTTTGTTTCGTCTTTGCGAGAATACTATAAAACTATATCCAAGATAGTAAAAAATCAACTCTCTACCTAATATGTATTAAAATTCAACAAATAACCAATATACTGACTATTGATTAAGACAGGTTGGCTGCGAATATGAGCGAACAAAGCAATACCACCATAGTTCCATCTCACCCCAAAAAAACCAGGAATACCGTTTTTACTATTCTTGGGGCAATCAGTGTTTCACACTTATTGAACGATATGATCCAATCGCTGATTCTGGCAATTTATCCTTTACTACAATTAGAATTCAACCTGAGTTTTGTGCAAATCGGTATGATCACCCTGACTTATCAGATTACCGCCTCTTTATTACAACCACTGATAGGTCTCTATACTGATAAACATCCACAGCCCTATTCATTACCTGTTGGGATGAGTTTCACCTTATCCGGTCTATTATTGCTGGCCTATGCCAACAATTTCCCGTTAATTCTATTAGCATCTGCATTAATTGGAACAGGCTCTTCGATATTCCACCCGGAATCGTCGCGCGTAGCACGTATGGCATCCGGTGGTCGCCACGGACTAGCTCAATCTCTTTTTCAAGTCGGCGGTAATTTTGGCAGCTCCCTTGGGCCTTTGCTAGCCGCTCTGTTTATTGCTCCCTATGGCAGAGGCAACGTTGGCTGGTTCTCTTTGGCAGCATTACTGGGTATCATCGTGCTGCTACAGATCAGTAAATGGTATAACGCTCAGAATTATTTCAAGAAAAATCAAGCCAAAATTGGCCCTGCCATTAAAGTTTTATCAAGAAAAACCGTGATAGGTTCCTTGGTTATTTTGCTAATCTTAATCTTTTCCAAATATTTTTATCTCACCAGTATCAGTAGCTATTATACTTTTTACTTAATACACAAATTTGGCATTTCCGTGCAAAGCGCCCAGTTTCATCTGTTTATTTTTTTATTCGCAGTTGCAGCAGGAACCATTATTGGTGGACCGCTTGGTGACAGGATCGGCAGAAAGTATGTTATCTGGATATCTATCCTTGGAGTTGCACCTTTTACATTAGTTCTGCCTTACGCTTCTCTGTACTGGACAAGTATTCTATCAGTGATTATTGGTGTGATTCTGGCATCTGCGTTCTCTGCAATCCTGGTATACGCTCAGGAACTTATTCCAGGTAAAACCGGGATGGTATCCGGCCTGTTTTTCGGGCTGGCTTTTGGTATGGGAGGTATTGGCGCAGCGGTACTTGGTGATATTGCGGACAGAACAAGTATTGAACTGGTTTATCAGATTTGTGCTTTTCTGCCGTTACTTGGCATATTTACCGCTTTATTACCTAATATAGAAGATAAGAACTAGGAAAATCACCATACAATCCCACATAAAAGTTAATTTTTATGTGGGAATAGTGCTTATTCACCTCATAAATATTCAAATAGAGCAACACAAATACCTGTTACGGGTAATTTAATCCTTTCAATCCATATTTTTTGATGTTTTATTCATTTTTTTAGCGAATTTACCTCGAATTATCTATAAAATACAGTTACACCTACCTCTTCACTATGCTATTTACTAGCCTCAGCAAGAAGGAGTCTTAATGGAGCACTCGACACCACTTATCACCACTATCGTTGGCGGATTCTTTATCGCTTATCTGCTTGGTATGCTGGCACAACGCCTGAAAATCTCACCGCTGGTTGGTTACCTTACTGCGGGAGTACTCGCTGGTCCTTTCACTCCTGGTTTTGTCGCTGATGCATCACTGGCCCCCGAACTGGCAGAAATTGGTGTCATCTTATTGATGTTTGGTGTCGGACTGCATTTTTCACTCAAAGATCTGTTAGCAGTAAAATCTATTGCTATCCCTGGTGCTATTGCACAAATATTGGTCGCGACACTACTCGGAGTAGGGCTATCAGCAATACTGGGTTGGGAATTATTTAGCGGTATCGTCTTTGGTCTCTGTCTATCAACCGCCAGTACCGTTGTTCTATTACGAGCACTAGAAGAGCGCCAACTGATCGATAGCCAACGAGGTCAAATAGCTATTGGCTGGCTGATTGTCGAAGATCTAGCGATGGTGCTGACTCTGGTATTACTGCCCGCAGCTGCCGGTATTCTTGGTAATAAGGAAGCCAATATCGGGCAGTTAATTATGGAGCTCGCCATGACAGTCGGCAAAGTTATCGCTTTTATCTTGCTGATGATTGTTGTTGGCCGCCGTCTAATCCCTTGGGTACTGGCAAAAACCGCTAGTACCGGCTCCAGGGAACTATTTACCCTTGCTGTATTGGTTATCGCCTTGGGTATCGCTTACGGTGCCGTTGCTCTGTTTGATGCTTCATTCGCACTGGGGGCGTTCTTCGCCGGGATGGTATTAAACGAATCAGAACTAAGCCACCGTGCAGCCCAAGATACGCTGCCACTCAGAGATGCTTTCGCCGTATTATTTTTCGTTTCTGTTGGCATGCTGTTCGACCCAATGGTCCTCATTCAACAGCCCCTATCGATATTGGCAACGTTGGCAATCATTATTATTGGTAAGTCCGCCGCTGCAATGTTACTTGTAAAGATGTTCGGCCACTCACGCCGGACCGCGTTAACGATTTCAGTCAGTCTGGCGCAAATCGGTGAATTTGCCTTTATTCTAGCCGGCCTTGGGGTTGCACTCGGTCTGCTTGATGGAAATGCCCGTAACCTTGTTCTGGCTGGCGCGATTGTTTCTATCATGCTAAACCCAGTTCTATTTAGTCTGTTGGATCGCTATCTAGAAAAAACAGAAACTATTGAGGAACAGTTACTGGAAGAAACGTTGGAAGAAGAGACGCAAATTCCTGTCGATATCTGCGGCCACACTATCGTTGTCGGCTACGGACGTGTCGGCAGCTTGCTATGCCAACGCTTGCAGGAAAAAGAGATCCCTCTGGTTGTTATTGAAAACACCAGAGCCAAATTTGAGGAACTCGGTGAACAAGGTATTAGTGCAGTCATGGGCAACGCTGCCAGCAAAGATATTATGTCACTGGCGCGCTTGGATTGCGCCTGCTCCCTCCTACTAACTATTCCTAATGGCTATGAAGCGGGTGAGATTGTCGCCTGTGCAAGAGAAGCACGCCCGGATATTAATATTATCGTCCGAGCCGACTATGACGATGAAGTTACCTATATCACAGAGCGTGGAGCTAGCCACGTCATTATTGGTGAGCATGAAATTGCTAAAACAATGGCAACTGTATTCGCCAACAGTGAGCAAAGCTATCCGATTGAACCACCTCCAGCATCGCCTTTTTCGCCATTACTTTGAGGAAAGCGACTGCTGATGGAATCATTCCCTATTCCTTACCGAGTAGGGATCATGAGCCGTTCTTATCACTTAAGTATCAGTGATAAGAACGGTTCAGAGGGAACAAAACTTTCAGTTGAAGTATTGCTTTACTCAATTCTATACCCTATGGATTTCAAGATGCATCGCGACGGCAAGGGAGCGAATCCCCGGGAGCATAGATAACGATGTGACCGGGGTGAGTGAGTGCAGCCAACAAAGAGGCAACTTGAAAGATGACGGGTATA
>NZ_JAJAFY010000168.1:0-520 GCF_025384885.1 Photorhabdus kleinii | reverse complement strand
ATCATTTACTCTGAGGTCTCTGAGGTGGCAGGGTGTTCATGAATACTGTTCCTTGGCCCAGTTTCTCCAGTCAAACCCACATTCACATTTACCAGCGCTATCCTGAAATTCAGCATCAAGACCACATGTCGGACAGCACGGTACTTCAACTGTTATTTTTGTTCCTACTGGCCAGCGCTGAACGTCAAACGTAATTTTGCCTGCGGTGTCAGATTCCATATCGCCGTCGCAATAGATCTCAATAAACGGATTGTGTGCATCGCAGTTCTCACCAGCATAAACATCTGCTTTTACTTCACCCCATGACGCTGTTTTGTACTTAAGTTCATTTGTTACCATCATTGCCCCTACACTCAGTCTTCATATAATCCCTCAGTCCAAGGAATTGGGCTTCGAGGGTTTCGAGTTCTCCGAGGAGACGTAAATAATCTTGTTCAGCGTCTTTCTCCAGTCGGGCGGGTCTTGAACCATCCAAGCCGGTGCTGGAAGCGGTTTCAGACACTGGACACGTGGCTTTGAC
>NZ_JAJAFY010000167.1:0-551 GCF_025384885.1 Photorhabdus kleinii | reverse complement strand
GCGATTTTCAAATCCATGCCAGAAGGAGTAAATTCACCGCCAGCCTGGCCGCGATAGTTCAGCCGTAAATCAATGCTGTTACCGGCTGCGCCTTTGTTTTTTGCCGTAATGGATACTGTATCAGCCGAGTCAAATGCTACCGTCGCTGTAACAGGTAAAGCGGCTTTCTGATTAATCGCTGCCGATAATGCAGTAGCGACTTGCTCGGCTTTATCTGTGGCAACAGTCGTGATCTGCACACGCTGACCGCCGATATACAGCGAGATAACGCCGGTATCGGTTGCTGGACTGGATACTTTTACACTGCCCCTGGCTGCGACCATGCTATCGGCATCACTTAAGGGAAGAACCCAAACTTCAGCCGCCTGGTCATTAGCTAAATAAGCCCCAGTCATGCCGTGCAGCATTGAGCCATTGCCGTATAAATTAGCCGCTTGAGCGGCGGAAGAGACGCGCTCAGGAATATCGGGCTTTGCTGTGGAAGTACTCAGCATCTGACCGATAATCAGTGTGCGCTGTGTCGCCATGGCGCTGTTCGCCATCGAGTTGTC
>NZ_JAJAFY010000166.1:0-556 GCF_025384885.1 Photorhabdus kleinii | reverse complement strand
ACGATGTACCATTAAAACCAATCATTAGACGGTCATTGGCTTCCTGCTGAACAATCTGCTGACTAATCAGTTGCTGAAATTCCGGGTGGTCATTCCACGCATCAATTTGCGTATAGCTGACAAAGGTATCAAAGTTAATTTGCTCACAACGATATCTGTTAGCCTTTAAATCATGGACACTGACTGGCTCACGGCGTTCCGTAGTGGATGTGTTGCGGCTAGCAATGGTGCGGTTGATACCCACGCCGATTTTTTCCCCTTCCTGCTCGGTTACACCGACAGAATTGATTTCATTCAAAAATGGGCTGGCTTCCATCTTGGCTTTTTCAAGACGCTGCTGAACAGCGGGGGTCACCGTTAATTGAATGCTATCCCCTTCGCGTCTGACGCCGTTTAATTTGCCTTGCTGGTCAAGGTAGGACAGATATTGTTGACGTCCTTCGTTACTGAGTGACATAAATAAAATTCCTGTAGCAATTAATAATCGGCTAACACTTGGGTTGAACCATTTGCCAGTGGTCGATGTGTTGATGAATTATCCTGCTTGCTGAGTTGG
>NZ_JAJAFY010000165.1:0-560 GCF_025384885.1 Photorhabdus kleinii | reverse complement strand
TGTAAGGTTAAGCCTCTCGGTTCATTAGTACTGGTCAGCTCAATGCATCGCTGCACTTACACACCCAGCCTATCCACGTCTTCGTCTTAAACGTTCCTTCCGTGACCTCAAGTCAAGGGAAGACTCATCTCAAGGCAAGTTTCCCGCTTAGATGCTTTCAGCGGTTATCTCTCCCGCACTTAGCTACCGGGCGATGCCATTGGCATGACAACCCGTACACCAGCGGTGCGTCCACTCCGGTCCTCTCGTACTAGGAGCAGCCCCTTTCAATCTTCCTGCGCCCACGGCAGATAGGGACCGAACTGTCTCACGACGTTCTAAACCCAGCTCGCGTACCACTTTAAATGGCGAACAGCCATACCCTTGGGACCTACTTCAGCCCCAGGATGTGATGAGCCGACATCGAGGTGCCAAACACCGCCGTCGATATGAACTCTTGGGCGGTATCAGCCTGTTATCCCCGGAGTACCTTTTATCCGTTGAGCGATGGCCCTTCCATGCAGAACCACCGGATCACTAAGACCTACTTTCGTACCTGCTCGAGCCGTCACTCTCGCAGT
>NZ_JAJAFY010000164.1:0-574 GCF_025384885.1 Photorhabdus kleinii | reverse complement strand
TTTCCGTAAAAAAGCGATGTATTGCCTGCCTGAACAAGGTCGTCGAGGCGAAATAATGGTTATTCCTGACTTGTTCATTCATCACCTTCCACAGCCTTTCTATCGGGTTCAGATTCGGGCTGTACGGTGGCAGGTAATGAAGCTCGATATTCATCACATAAGCCCAGTCTTTCACCAGCCTGCTTCGGTGGTAACCGGCTCCGTCAAGGATAATATGAACCTTCTGACTGACCGGATAGGTTTCACGCAGGGCAATGAAGAATTCTGCGATGTGATAACTGTCGATACGATCATATTCGCGTACCACTGTTTTGCTGATATCGGCCAGATTCAGGGCGCCCATCAGGTTCAAACGGGTACGGCTTCCTGTGGTTTTCACTACGGTTTTCTGGCCTTTACGCATCCAGCCATAAGCCAGTTTCGTCCCCTGAGTGGGATGGACGCCATCAATGAACAGGATGGGCTCATGGTCTCCGGCTTCCTGCTTGAGTTTCCCGTAGGTTTCTATAAAGGCCCGCTGCTGTTCCGCGTTGAACTTGTGTGGCACGCCGGTCGGTTTTTTATAAGAAAAACC
>NZ_JAJAFY010000163.1:0-578 GCF_025384885.1 Photorhabdus kleinii | reverse complement strand
ATGCGAGCAAACTTACTCGTGATTTGAGTACGGATATAGCGTGTGACGTACATCAGCAAATACAAGGTTTCAACTTCAAGATAGCTGTCATCGTTATCACCAAAACTATTTTTTTGGTACGTCGTGATGATATTTTCGACCTGGATTGTGCCGTCATCAGCCACAGTAAAGCTGGAAATCCCGCTATGTAGCAGATTATTACGCTCAATCAGATCAAGCTGGTCCTCAGATGCCGGAGCCAGAACGCCGCTAATCGGTAATGTCTGTAATGGCCTGCCGGGGTCATTCCGCAAGCTTTGAGCGATTGCCCCAGTTAACGCTGCCGCCCAAACGTAATTGGGAGATGGGGACTTGGTGACTCCCAGCAATGTTTCATGCTGATAGTTACGTTGTTCACCCAATTTTGCCAGTTCCCCGTATGCGCCATTGGCCGCACTAAATGCGTGCCCGTAAAGCTGTTGTTCCCACGACCAGCGCCCGACTGTATCAGACAGAAACGCTTTCACATCATCTAATGACGCGGTATCGGTATAGGGATTGGCAATAAAATCAAAGGAACGGTCTTTGAGATTGCCTAA
>NZ_JAJAFY010000162.1:0-578 GCF_025384885.1 Photorhabdus kleinii | reverse complement strand
ATCGTTCAATTGTGGGATTGAATACCGGGCTGTAGGGAGCCTGTGATTAAGGAAAGGATGATACATGAAAAATCAGCCTGACGTTTTTTTTCAGTTATGGGAGTGGCTGCTATCAGTTAGAGAACAAGGTATAGGTGCAGCACTGGCGGCCGCAATGGCTTATCTCAGGGGTCGCTATAACGGCGGTAAATTCTGGACGACAATGATGGACGCCATTATGTGTGCCATGATCGCCTGGTTTATCCGTGACGTGTTGGATTTCTTTGGTATGAGCACGGACTTGGCTTACATCGGCAGTGTGATTATTGGTTATCTGGGAACAGATTTTTTTGGTCAGTTACTTCGCGGAACGTTAAATAATAAAGCGGGGATAAAAGAATGAATATAAGCAGAGGTATTCGAAACAATAACCCCGGCAATATCCGTTGGGGTGATGACTGGCAAGGATTGGTCCCTCAATCACAACGTACCGACCAATCTTTCTGTCAGTTTGTCAGTCCTGAATATGGTCTTCGGGCCATGATTAAAATTATTCAGAATTACCATCGGAAATACGGAATCAATACAGTCAGCGGCAT
>NZ_JAJAFY010000161.1:0-590 GCF_025384885.1 Photorhabdus kleinii | reverse complement strand
ACACCCCCTTGATGGTTCAGGGTATCCGCGTTGACGGTAATCTGCCCGGCTTGAGTTTCAGCCTGGTTGAGTTGCAGTTCCCCGGCTTGTATCGTCAGGGCGCCGTTGGTGAGCAGTTTGCCCTTATTGCCCAGCCAGTGTTGGCTGTTGAGTGCCAGTTTCCCGTTACCCGCCAGTTGCACCGTGCCCTGAGTGTTATCTGCGTGACGCGCAGTGAGACGCAGGTCCTCGCCCTGACTGGCAATGTTGCCCTGATGGTTGTCGAGCTGGTCTGTGGTGAGGATCAACCGTTTCCCTTGATTGAACACTGTCCCTTCACGGTTATTCAGGGTGCGGGTATGGAGCGTCAGTTCACCGCTTCCTGTCTGGTTAATTTTTCCTTTCAGGTTAGAGATATCCGGGGTCGTGAGGTGGATTTCCCGCGCCACTAACTGGCCGCCGTTGTTGTTAAACTGGCCCGGCGTTTTCGCAGTCAAACGGTTTGCGTTAACGGTGGCGCGAGCGGTATTTATCCCCGATTGGCCGGCGGTGAGTTGAATCTGGCTAGCGGCGGTCTGGCTGTCGCTCAGGTCAATCTGTTGACTGTGGAT
>NZ_JAJAFY010000160.1:0-617 GCF_025384885.1 Photorhabdus kleinii | reverse complement strand
GGGACAGAGTAATAATGTCTATCGATATCAATATGATAATCAACATGTACCCGGACTTTTTTCACCTGCGTGTACTGATAAGATTGTTGGGGTAAAGGATTTAGCGCAGGTTTATCCAGTTGCTCGAACAATGCCTTGCGGGAGTCTTTGCGTTTTTGCATCGGCTTTTGGTTCAGGTTTTCAAGCAGTTCGGTGATGCGCTGGTTCAGTGCCTGAAGCGTGAAGAACGTCTCATAGCGAAGTTTGCCCATGATCCAACGCTCAACCACCTGAACCGCCGACTCCACTTTTGCTTTGTCTTTGGGTTTGGCCGGTCTGGCCGGTATCACCGCAACCTGATAGTGAGCCAGCATCTGCTGGTAAGTCGGATTGATATCCGGATCATAACGGCAAGCCCGGGAAGTACTGCTCTTCAGATTGTCAGGGACAACCATAACAGGTGTCCCCCCGAGGTAATCAAAGCAGCGAACGTGGCTCATGACCCAGTCTTCCAACGTCTGGCTCCAGGTGGCTTCCGCATAGGTGTAACTGGACGCCCCGAGTGTGGCGACAAAGACCTGGGCCTGACGATATTCGCCAGTGTCAGGGTTGATAACGGGCAGCGTAGGGCCGCAATA
>NZ_JAJAFY010000016.1:0-84519 GCF_025384885.1 Photorhabdus kleinii | reverse complement strand
TTTCATTATGTGAATATATTTGTGTTTTATATTTATTACTTAACCGAATTTATCTTGTCATGTTTTATATTTTTTTTGACATCAACTATAGTAGATTACAAAATAATAGATGTCTATTAGCATGTTATATAAAATATTAGGTATATTAACGAACGGAAATTATAAGCAAAGGGTGCGATTAAATATCCGTTGGAATATACCAACGGATTGAAAAGCAATATTATTTTGCTGTAACCTAGAATACCCCGTTACCATCAAGGGAGGTAAAAGTTTTATGCAGGTATAGGCTGTCAGCTTGTGGATCGATATCTTCAAATAATTTCGGATGCAGGAATTTAGCAAAGATAACCGGGATACCCGCTTTTTCGACGCTAAATTAACCTTCCGGCCAGCAACGTCCTTGACTGTAATGACTTTTGCTTGCGTAAAGACAGGCAGTAATATCAATATGGCAGTCAGAATATATTTTGCAGTGCAGTGGATGATTGCCATTATTTCTCCTTTATTTTCGGTGCTGGTTTTTAAATGGTTAAGCGAGGCGATAAACGCAAGTATGATCTCATCTAATTGTGATGGTTCCAACTACATTATTGGTCTGAATATCGGCAGTTACTGTGGTCGTATCTGGATCTGTCATGTTGTCGGTTGGTCGGGTGTTTTAAGCATTTGGTCGATTTGGCAGAAAGTCGTTTTTTATGTTGTTGAAGAAATAACAAATGATCGTATTTTGGCATCGTAGCTGCTAACCATAAAGATAATTATTCTGGAATAACATGATGAGAAATTTCATTTTATTTGCTATTTTTTATCAATTTGGCTAATTATATACCCTATGGATTTCAAGATGCATCGAGACGGCAAGGGAGTGAATCCCCGGGAGCATAGCAAACTATGTGACCGGGGTGAGCGAGTGCAGCCAACAAAGAGGCAACTTGAAAGATAATGGGTATAAACGGTTTATTGTTTCTGCTTCTGTTATTATTCCCTTGTCTAATATTCTGTGGGGATGAATATGAAAAGATTGTTAGTAATTTGTTTGTTAGGATGCGTATTAGCTGGCTGTGATAGCCAACCTAAAATGGATGCTTCTAATGAAATCGCGTTGAAAGCATCCATTGAAAAAGTAAGAGATAGGCTACCAGATGATAAAAAAGTGAAGTTTGATGAATCAATTCAATCGGCTATGTTTAATAGTATCGATTTTAATGATTTGGTTAAATCAGGTTCTAATAGTGACATGAAAGAATCGAAACAAAAGTTTTATAAATTGCTGGATGGTAAAACGGCTGACCAATTGATTGCTGAAGTTGAAAAAATTGAGTCTAAGAGATCAAAAAATGAATAACTCCTTCATAGGATTATTCTTATTAAACGGCAAGGGGTGGAAATTTATGCCGTTTTTTTATTATCATCATAAACTTAAATGAAACTTAAATGAAAATTAAACAAACTAACTTTCAATTTTGAGTTATTACGACTTTTGTTTACAATGTGCGCCGCATTCTAAGTGCAGTATCTCGTTAGGCGAGGCTCCTATACAAACACAGGTTGCTGATCTGACGACGTCGAGAGACGCCCAAGATTAGGACAGGATATATCGAACCAAGGTATATCCCCATGTAACTTTCTGATAATTCAGGATACGTTGTATAGTGCTAAAACCGAGACGTAGAGATAGTCGTTGTATTCTCTCATCTGGTTTCGCCCCTATGTGAGTGCTGTTTGAAGTTCACAACAGTAATAGGGACCAACATCATGAAAATCACATCCCATGAAAAAATGGATGCATTAGCGATTGCTAATCATTCTATTAATGAAATAAATGCTGATCAGCAGCGGAAACATCGATTGAAAAATGAAGAGACAACGGTCAGCGCATATATGAGCCAATGTTTCATTTCTGTATCTGTTGCTGATTCTGTTTTGTCGGTAAAAAGTCATTTGATTGATCAGCTTGAAGGTGAGCAGATCCCAACTTACTTATATGTTATTGATGCTGAAGGCTATCTTAATGGCATATTACCGGTGAAAGTGTTATTAACTGTAGCCGATGATTTATTTGTGTCAGATATTATGAGGCAAAGCTATTTTTCCGTATCACCGGAACAGTCGCGTCATGATGTTTATAATTTGATAAATCACAGTGGTATGGATAGTGTCCCGGTTACTCATTTTGGCAAATTGGTTGGGGTACTACGATCGCAGGATATTGCTGAGTTGGTTGAAGATGAAAATACGTTGGATGCTCATTTGCAGGGGGCAACTTTACCTCTGGAGCAGCCTTATCTTAGTACCAGCCCAATAACATTATGGCGTAAGCGTGTCGGGTGGTTATTATTGCTATTCGTTGCAGAAGCTTATACCGGTGCTGTGCTTAAAGCATTTGAAGATCAATTGGAAGCGGTAATTTCTCTCGCATTTTTCATTCCGTTATTAATAGGAACGGGGGGCAACAGCGGGACGCAAATTACCTCAACTTTGGTCAGAGCAATGGCATTGGGGGAAGTGAGTTTGCGTAATCTATGGGCTGTGTTACGTAAAGAGATTTCCACTTCATTTTTAGTTGCAATAACGATAGGTTTTGCCGCGCTTATCCGTGCCTGGGTATTAGGTGTCGGTATTGAAGTGACGATTGCTGTTAGTTTGGCCATCATTGCAATCACCCTCTGGAGTGCCATTGTTTCTTCCATTATTCCAATGGTATTGAAAAGGCTATCTATTGATCCGGCTGTTGTATCCGCTCCTTTTATTGCCACGTTTATTGATGGTACAGGGCTGATTATCTATTTCGAAATAGCGAAATTAGTGATGACAGAACTCGTTTAAAATTACCAATAAGATGCCCATATTTATTGGGCATCTTATTGATTTAAAAGGAGTTTTATCTGTGTTTTTATCTGTAATGGTAATTAAAAATTCTTGGTTTTCTGTTTATATTGTTAGATGAAAGAATTTTTTAATATCTTTTTATTAGGAGTGTAAATAGGATTTTATTTAAATTAACTTAATGTTTTTATATATTTAATGTTGGGTTTAATTATCAGTCAATATAAATAAAATGAACGGATTTAATATGGTAAAATATATATTTAAAATAATTTGGTTAAATAAATTGAGTTATTTTCTGTTTTAATGAATTGATTTATTTAATTTGTAATTAATCGATATTATTTCGATGTGTTTTCAAATGGTTTATTTTTAATTTAAAATTTACTTGTGGTGATAAAATAGGTGTTTTTGTTATATTGAATATGCTTGAGGTTTTAATAAAATTCTATTTTACCCCAGGCATAATCAGTGACGCGCGTTATATACCCGTTATCTTTCAAGTTGCCTCTTTGTTGGCTGCACTCGCTCACCCCGGTCACATAGTTATCTATGCTCCCGGGGATTCACTCCCTTGCCGTCGCGAATCAATAGGGTATAAGGCTAACTTCGTCCGTAAAAGAAGCCCTTTAAGTTAATAAAAATTTCTCAGGTATATAGTGATAAAGATTATTGACTCGACAATATTCTTCTAATTGAAGAGTGGAGTTAATATTTATTTTATGATATATCCTGGCCGTATGGTTTTCAATTACACTAGAATCAAGATTCAATATTATTCCAATTTGATTTATTGTGTATTTCTGTAAGAAAAGGAAAATAATATCCGATTCACGCTCAGTAAAAAGATCTGTCGGTGGTTGGAGTAAAATGGATGAGGGAAGTTTATTATGATATTGATACAGACAGGTTAATGAATAGTCCTTCGCCTTCCAGCAATGATATATAATGCCTATACAACTTCCATCTTCGTGATAAAAAGGCATCTTTTCACAGAAATAAGATAATAGAATTTGCTCTTTACCAAATACATGTGTTTCAAGTGAGCATATATTTTGCCCTTTTTTCATTACTTTTTGATCATGATGAATATATTCCTTTGCAAATTCAGCGCCGCCCCAAGGGAGTTCATGATCATAAAGCCCACTGTAATCAAATGATTGTGAGAAATTTTTGATAGAACTTAATGCTTTATTACCATAAATAAAACATGAAGAACTATCTTTTATTCCCCAAGGTTCATTACTTATTTCCATTGTATTGATAATCTGAGGCGATATCGTACAGTTCTTCATAAAATCTCCTTCATAATTTGAAGATTAAATAAACATTCTACTTTTGGATTCCCTCGTGTTTTCTGGGATAATATAGCAATAAAATTGACTTTTTTCATAAGAATTTTCTAGTTTTTTACTGTTTTAAGCAGATCGAATTGTTGTTTATTATTTAATTCAGATCCATTCCAAGGAAGTTCATGATTGTAAGACTTTCTCCGATTAAATAATTTTTCAATATTATGAGTAAATTATTTTGTTGCTAAATTATCGTAAATAAAATACGGATAACCATTCTTTACGCCCCACGGTTTGTGATTTTTTCCACATATTAATGAATTGTAGAGTGATATTTGATATAAAGTGCATTTTATGTTCTCAATGATATTTTATATAGTTAATAATATATTATTACGATATTATCGTTGTGGAATAATTTTTCCAGTTTATCAATTTATTTTTATCTAAATATTCAGCAGGCCATATTAAAGAACAGCGATGAAAAACAGATCCGCTAAATAATCTTCTATATTGAATATTTACCTGTTTTAATATGATTTTTTATTATAGGAAAATTAAGCGTAATGTTTAAATAGGACTAGTTACTTAATCATAACCTTAAATTTACAGTATTTTAGATAAACCTGAGTATTTCATACGCGTTCCACTTACTTTATCTTCATTTTTATCTTTTACAATTATCGTATCATTTTCCCAGTCGCCAATTAGTTATTTATGATTTATGATTTATGATTTATGAATGTTCATTAATACTGGCTCTATTTTTAATTGAGAAAGCATCTGAAAATGAGGCGGTTTTGGGTGCTTATTTACTTAATCTATTCCGGGATTTTATCTGATGGCTATTCCCGTTAGAATTAGTGAATATATCAGTATCGAAAACAAGTTTCATTATTTTAGTCCTACTCATACTCGCTCTATAAATGAATGAAGTTTGGAAAAGGAATTATATATATTAAACTTTAAATCGGTATATGATTAATAAGATATTCCAAGCAGAGAAATAACATTTCAAAATAGAATATTTGAGGATTGTAATTCGATTAATTTTTTGTTGAAAATAGAGTATTAACAGAATTGGTTGTTTTATATTTTTTTAATCTCTAAATCTAGATTTACGTACTTTTGAATATTATTATTATTTAAACAAAGTTGAGATTTATCAAATTAAAGTTCGATGGTAAAAATCTCCCGCGATTATTCAATATCAGGAGATTTGATTTAGAAAAGATAATTTGCTTTATCGATTCAATTACAGAATACGACTAATCAATTTGTCTACCCGGATGCGACGTAAGCGGCGGATAAGTTTACGTACTTTGACTGGGTAAAGCTGGATGCTGTCCAATTCCTGATAATCACTGACAACCGTAGTATAAGTACGGATACAGTGTAGTTCTTTTGTACGTTGCTCCTGCATTTCTTTATGAGGATCGTGGATAAGAATGGCATTTTCTAAATCGAGTCCCCAGGCACGAGGATTAAGATTATTTCCTGTAATCAATTGCCATTGATTGTCCACCCACACACCTTTTAGGTGGTAGCTATTATCACCATCTTTCCATAACCTGATAGTCAGTTGATTGTTGTCAACATAACGCTGTAGTCTACTGATGAAACGGCGCAGATTAATTTCATATAAATAGGGCAATGCACCGATAATTTTAAATGGTTCTTCCGGTGGAATATAAAAATCGTTGGCAGTTTTATCGCCAACAATAATTTCCACATGTTTACCTTTACGAAGTAGATGAACAATCCGTCGGACAATGATGGCTGGAAGATTAAAATACGGAGTGCAAATAATCAGCTTTTGTTCTGTGCTGGCGATCAGATGACTAATGGTTTTATTTAGTAGATTCTTCTTTCCCAGACCGGCAAGGGGAGTGACAGATAGTTCGTCATTCGTTGCCTGATTATTTATTTTATAGGTAGTGTGCCGCAGAGAAAAACGTAATTGACGGATCAAATTTTTAATTTCAGGAATACGAGGACGGTTTTTACAATCCAGTTTCTGTACGGCTCCTGTAGCGATAATGTAATTATCAACAAAGTGTTTCATTGCTTCTGCAAGTTTTGCATTGTGAAGCAAGTGGTAGCGATCATAACGATATTTATCATGTTGGTGGAGATAAACATCATTAATGCTTGCTCCGCTATAAACCACAGTATCGTCAAAGATAAAACCTTTTAAATGTAAAACACCTAGTGCTTCGCGGGTATTTACAGGTACACCTAGTACTGGAATTTTCACATCAGGATAAGCTTCTGCCATAGAACAATACCAATCGGCATTCGTTACCATTGCAGCCGCACCAATTCGTCCACGTTGTGCTCGATGCCAGTCAACGAGCACTTTAATGTCCAAGTCCGGGCGTTGTTGTTTAGCTGTATAAAGTGCATTAAGGATATCTTTCCCTGCATCATCATTTTCCAGATAGAGGGAGATGATATAAATATGTTTTTCAGCGTTAGCAATTTTTTCCAGCAGGGTGCTGCGGAACACTTCAGGTTGATAAAGTGTTTTAACATCAGCAACTGACTGAGGTAGCTTAGGCAGTTGTGCAAGGTGTTGTTGATGTTTAGCTTGTTTGAATTTAGACAACATCACAGTGCGCTTTTTCTCTTATGTTGGATGGCTATATGTAAAGCAATGAATCAAATGATCTGGCGATAATACCATTAGTCTGGCTAATTGTGAGCATGATTTAACGATCTAATGCCTAATGATTCAAGTCTGTGCGGTTCATCACGTAGTTGATTCAGAGTTCGAGGGATAAGTTTACAATGCTATCCTCAAATTGAACATCTATGGTAAATCCTAGTTTTTTAGCCAGTTTTATCATAGTACGGTTTTCTGGCATGGTGATGGCGTTGAGGCGGCTTATGCCATGTTCTCGTGTATAGTTAATCAGTTTTGTCATAAGTTGATATCCAAGGGTGATCCCTTTTAAGTCAGAACGCACTAGCACAGCAAATTCTGCTTCGACATTATCAGGGTCAGCTATGGCACGAGTAACCCCGATAATTTCTGGGGTCGTTTTAGGATGTCGTACGGCAACAAATGCCATTTCACGGTCGTAATCAATCTGAGTCATATTTGCCAGATCATCGTGTGTGAATTCGCTGATTTCACTAAAGTAGCGGTAATAGAGATCTTCTTTCGTAACCTGGCCGATAAAATCTTTCAGCAACGGTTCATCTTCTGGCAGAATCGGACGTAGCAGGCATTCTGCGCCCCCTTTGAGTTTTATAGTTTCTTCTAATTCGCTTGGATATGGACGGATAGCTAATCTAGTTCGTGGATCACCGTCTATCGAAGATAATTCCATTGAAACATCTAATAATGTGAATTCATCGCCAGAAGCCAGTAATGGATGAATATCTAGCCGTACAATTTGCGGGCAATCAAGTAACAAATTAGATACCTGAACTAACAGTCGGCTGAGTGCCAGTACGTCTAATGATTGAGGAGCTCCCCTGAGCTTAATTTTTCTACTTTTAATCGCCTGAATAACCAGATATCGCGCTAACGCCATATTAAGAGGTGGCAGCGCAACGGCTGCTTGTGTTTCCTGTGACCACTCAATACCTCCTTCACCTAACATAATCAGTGGGCCAAATACTTCATCTTGTTCGACCGCAATTCGTAGCTCTTGTGCATCAGCACGGTTTGCCATGCTCTGAACTAATAGTCCTTGAATTCTTGCGTGTGGGAAATTCTGATTGACACGTTCGATAATCGCTTGAGCAGAAGCCTTGACCTCATTTGCATTTCGCAAATAGAGCATCACTCCCTGAACTTCTGATTTATGCGGGATATCTGGTGAGCGTAATTTCAACGCAACAGGATAACCGATCTGTTGGGCAATATTGACTGCTTCATCACTGTTGTGAGCAATCCATGTTGGCAATGTATTGAGACCATAAGCCTCCAGAATAGGTTGAACTTCATGAGTATCCAGACGAGAATTTCCCTGTTCCAGAGCCTGTTGTATGCACTGATGGGCACGTGCTGTGTTAGCTGTGATGTTTGTTGGTAGTGCGGGTGTTTCTGTTAATTGTTTCTGATTGCGGCGATATTCAACCATGTGCATGAAAGCAGTAATCGCGCCTTCAGGGGTGCGATAAGTTGGAATACCTGCTTCGTTGAACAGACGGCGGGCTTCTTGTGAAGAATATTCACCGCACCAATTGGTAAAGAGAGTTAGCCATTTTCCCCGTGGGTGTTTACGGATTGTTTCAATGACTTTGGTTGCGGTTTGAATACCGGGAGCAATTGCGCTAGGAGAGTGAATAAGTAACAGAGCATCATGGTCGTGGCTATCTAGTAACGGTTTTAACGCAGCGATATAACGTTCCACCGTGGAGTCATCTTTTAAATCTAGCGGGTTATGTAGGGAGATAGTTTCTGGTAGTTGTGTTTTTAATGCCTTCGTTGTCTCTTCACCTAATATTGCGAGCTTACCGTTACGGCGGAATAACGCATCCAGTGCCATTGCGGCTGGAGCAGCACCATTGCTGACGATAAATAGCCGTTCTCCCCGTAAAGGTGACATATGGCTTAACGTTTCTACAGCAGAAAACATTTCATGTGTATCTTGCACGCGTAATAACCCTGCTCGCTGAATTGCTGCATCATAAGCCGCATCCAGATTTTGTTGTTCACCAAGTAATTTCTGTGCCCGCTTAGTACGGCCGCTTTTAACCACCAAAATAGGTTTATTGCGGGAAGCACTTCTAGATGCTGAAAGAAAGCGACGGGCATCATGAATATGCTCTAGATAGAGCAGGATAGCGCTGGTTTTACTGTCACGAGCCAGAAAATCAAGCAGATGATCAATATCGATATCTACACTGTCACCTAACGCTATAAAGTAGGAAAATCCGACTCCCCGGTGTTTTGCCCAATCAAGAATCGTATTTGAGACTGCCGCCGATTGAGAAATAAAGGCTAATTTCCCTTTGAGTATTGGAACCGGAGAAAAGCTGGCATTCAGCCCTTGCCAGGGGGCTAATACTCCTAAACTGTTTGGCCCAAGTAGTCGGATACTATAGCGCTGGCAGTACTGCTTTAGTTCAGCGAATTGGGACGTTGGTGAAGAAAGGATAATCACCGTTTTGCAACCTAACTGCCCCAGTTGTTCTAAACATTGCAAATTACGGCGGTGATGAGTACAAATAACAGCCAAATCTGGTGTGATCGGTAATTTATCTATTGAAGGGTAAGCTAAAACCCCTTGAACAGAACGGCTATTGGGTGTAATCGGTAGTATTGGTCCAGCAAAGCCTCCTGCAAGCAAGTTACGCATCATAACTGAACCCGCTCGTTCTGGTTTTTCTGAGGCACCAATTACAGCAATGGATTTAGGGCGTAATAAAGCTTCAAGTCCGCGCTGGCTCATCAGGAGGCTCCTTATTTGTGGTTAGTCGATAACTGTAGCGGATTTCGCAAATTGTTGCTGTGATTTACGCTATCGGATGCAGTTGCTGAGAAGCAATTAAATTGCCAGTTTGTTGCAAAATAGTACCAAGCTGTAGTTTGAATATCTTCGGTAGGGGCTGTTTCAATAGGTAGCCTGACTGTACCCTCCATGGCAAGTACAGCATGTCTCGCCGAGAGCAGGAAAATTAAGGGCGCATTTTAATGGATTATAGTTGTCAGAGGTAGCTTAAGATGCGCACATCAGGTAATCTTCGCGCCATAAAGCAGTTGGAGAAACGAATGAACGATTCATACAGTGGTAAAAATGGCAAAGTCAAAGTGATGTATGTCCGCAGTGAGGGCGATAATGACAGCCGCAATAATAAACGTCCATCTGGCAAAGGACGCGATCAAGGTCAGCGTCGTCGGGACAATGAGCGAACATCCCGTTCTCCGCGTGCCAATGAGCGTGAAAGATCGCCTTGGAAAACAGTGTCACGCCCTGAGAGTGATTCTGTAACGTCAGTGCATGGTGGTATCAGTGGGAAAAGCCAGATTGATCCTGAACAGCTCCGTCGTCAGCGAATGGAAGAAACTCGGATTTATGGCGAAAATGCTTGCCAGGCGATGTTTAAAAATCGTTCTGAAGCGATAGTTCGTGCATGGTTCGTTGAGTCAGTGACACCACGTTTCCGTAATGCGCTAAAATGGATGGCTGCTAACCGTAAAGCCTATCATGTTGTGGATGAGGCTGAACTGACAAAAGTGTCAGGTACTGAACATCATGGTGGTGTTTGTTTTCTGATTAAGAAACGCAACGGTTTGGATACAGAGACCTACTTGAAAGATGCTCCAGTAAAAGATTGTGTTTTGGCTCTTGAAGATGTGGGTAATCCTCACAACCTTGGCGCAATTATGCGAAGTTGTGCACATTTCGGTGTACAAGGGGTGATTTTGCAAGATGTGGCCTTGCTGGAGTCGGGTGCGGCTATCCGTACAGCAGAAGGTGGTGCTGAGCATATTAAAGGTATTGATGCTGATAGCTTGAGCACTACACTGAATGACTTTCGTCAAGCGGGTTACACCATTGTAACGACATCCAGCCATAAGGGTAGTACCGATTTAGCGAAAGCTGAATTACCGGAAAAAATGGTTCTGGTACTTGGTCAAGAACGTGATGGTTTGAGTGACAGTGCTTGGAAACATGGTGATATGAGTTTGTTCGTTGGTGGTACGGGTTTGGTTGAAAGTCTGAACGTTTCTGTTGCAACTGGCATTCTGTTAGCTGAATGGTGGCGACAGAATAAAGCTTGATTAGGAAAAGCGGGAGCTGGAGTGCTCCCGGTTTTGCCATTTAAGATTTAGTGGACTCCGCTCATGCCTTCTTTACTTCCTTGGGTAAATGGTGGCCTGGCTAGCCAGACGAGCATAATCAAAATCAGGAATACTCCGGCTGAAAGCCAAAAAATTTCATTCGCTGAGATTATGAGTCCTTGATGGGTAATTTCTTTTGCTAGATAAGCAGAAATTTGCTGGTTATTCATGCCTAATTCCGATAATTGTTGATAGATTCGTTGAGTATCGGGACTATAAGGATTGATATGCTCAGTAAAATGGGAATGATGTATTGACTCGCGTTGGGTCCACATGGTTGTCGTTAGTGATGTGCCTATTGAACCCGCCAGTGTTCGAATAAAATTCGATAAACTGGATGCAGATGCCACTCGCTCTGCTGGCAAGCCGGAAAGGGTAATGGTTGTGAGTGGCATAAAGAAACAGGCAATAGCAAACCCCTGGATAAACTGAGGCCATGCGACTGCGGCAAAATCCATGCCTGGTTCGAATGTATATGCACGCCAGTAATAACAGATGGCATAAACAACAAAACTGAATGTCACTATGTAGCGCATATCTGCTTTATTGCCGAATTTACCAATCAGTGGCGAAATTATTAGTGGCAACAATCCTACCGGTGCTGATGCAAGACCTGACCAGGTTGCTGTATAACCGAACACTTCCTGTAATAACTGAGGTAATAACACAATTGTGCCGAAATAGAGCATATAAGCTAAGCTCAAACAAAAGCAACCAATGGTAAAATTGCGCTCTTTAAACAGTGATAGGTCAATAATTGGGCTATTGTCGGTCAGTTCCCATACCACAAGAAATGCTAATGAGATGATTGCGATAACTGTCAAAACGATAATTTCTGTAGAATTAAACCAGTCCAGCTCTTTCCCCTGATCTAGCATAATTTGTAAACAACCAACGCCGACCACTAACAATATGAGTCCTATTGTGTCGATAGGTTTGATCTCTGTTTGGGTTTCACGCCCTTTCAGCGTTTGCATAGCAATCAGAATAATCGCTATACCAACAGGAACGTTGATAAAGAAAATCCATCCCCAATGGTAGTTATCACTGATGTAGCCACCCAAAATAGGGCCGAAAATTGGCGCGATGATAATCGTGATTGACCATAATGCCAGCGCCATATTTCCTTTCGCTGGTGGATAATTGTTCAGGAGTAGACTTTGTGAAAGGGGAATAAGAGGACCAGCAACTAATCCTTGAATAACCCGGAAGAAGATTAGCATACCAAGACTGTTGGAAATACCGCATAACCAAGAAGCTATGGAAAATAGAGCGGTTGACCAGATGAATAACTTAACTTCGCCGATGCGTTTTGCCAGCCATCCAGTAATCGGGATAGAAATCGCATTGGCAACGCCGAAAGAGGTAATTACCCAGATCCCTTGAGAATTTGATGATCCTAAATTACCTGAAATCGTGGGTATCGCTACGTTAGCAATGGTAGAATCTAACACTTGCATGAACGTTGCCAAGGATAACGCAATGGTCATCCATGCAAGTTTGGCACCTGTAAGCGGCTGTCGTCTCGTCACCTTGGCCTCCGGTATTATTTTCCAGCATTACTATTAGTAATGTCATTAACTATTTTATTGGCAGGGGACATATCTATTGTCAGAGCAGTGGTGTGATAAGCTGATTTAGTGCGTGTTCTATCAGACAGAACGGGTCCATCAGGATTCGTAGTATCTACTCTGACTTTAGTCGAGAGGCCGATGCGTAATGGGTATTTTTCTAGTTGCCCAGGATTAAGCTCAATGCGGACGGGTAAACGTTGTACAACCTTAATCCAATTACCACTGGCGTTCTGAGCGGGTAATAAAGAGAAAGCGCTGCCGGTACCCATATCAAGGCCAGTGACTTTGCCGCTAAATACTCTGTTTCCACCATAGAAATCGCTGGTGATTTCCACGGGTTGACCAATACGCATACCAGAAATTTGTGTCTCCTTGAAGTTGGCTTCAATCCACATATCGTTTGCCGAAATTATCGCCATCAGTGGAGTATTTTTATTGATTTGTGCACCAACTTGTACACTACGGCGTGAGACATAACCATCGATTGGGCTGACTATTTTTGTGCGTTGTAACGCCAGCCAGGCATTACGGACTTCCGTTGCAGCTTGTTCAATGGCAGGTTGCTTCTCTAAAGGTGTATCCAGGACAATTGCTTGATTAGCGTTGTATTGTTCAATTGCAATATCTAGAGCAGCTCGGGCGCTGGCGACAGCTTCCTGTGCATGTTGTAGCTCTTCTTTACCTATGACTTTTTGAGCGCTAAGTATTTCACGACGGCTAAGATCATTTTGAACTTTAGTTAATTCTGATCTGCGTAGAGCGATGTTAGCCTGATATTGTTTGCTGTTAACTATCTGTTGATGAGTCTGGCGAACGCTGTTAGCTAATGTTGTTTTTGCTTTTTCTAATGCTAATTCTGCATCACGGGGATCGAGTTGTACCAATATACTACCGCTTTTCACAAAGTCAGTATTATCAAAGTTAACTGTGATTACAGTGCCAGCAACTTGCGACATGATCTGAACTTGATTACCTGTAACATAGGCGTTATCTGTTTCTTGATGGTGGCGTGAAATGAGAAACCAATAGAAAAAGTAGGCAACACCGAGCAGGGTAAAAATAAGGGTTAGTAACACTAAGGCACGATTGCGTTGCCTTTTTTTGCTACTGGTTGGATCTTGTGCCGCTTGTACTTCTATTGCCTCATCTGCACTCATAGTAAATCCCCATGCTTATTGTTTATCTTCTAGTAATACTATTTTTAGATCACTTTCCAGTAGTGGTATAGCATCACTACTGGAAAGATGAATGACACAGGATCCAATGTTATCGAAGAATAATAGTTAGCTTTTTGCAGAAAATATCATCTTTGGCTAACAGGAAAATTTTTTCGAACAATTGAACCAGGAAAGTATTGTTTGGATAAAAATTGATCGATTAAACAACAAGCTATTTTTTGATACAATCGCCCATTGTATCAAGTCTGACCAGTAATTTTCTCATTAACTTTTCTAACTGTTTTTGTTCCTCCTGGTCAAGGCATGACCAAAGTCTTCTCAAGCACTCATGTTGAGGTGGAAGCAAATTATTTAAAAATTTTGTACCTTGTTCTGTCAGATGAAGATGAAGGCAACGGCGGTCGTTATGACTTTCCTTTCTTTCAATCCACTCCTGCTTTTCTAATTCATCAGCAATACGCGTGGCGTTAGTACGGGAAGAACCTAATGCGGCACTTAATTCTGATGGTTGGATGCTGTGGCTTTCTTTAGTATCAAGGATCATCAGGGCCATGAACAAAGTTTCATTGATACCTTGAGCTTTCAGCATATTGTTACGGTTTTCAAGCAATTTACTTTGGACGTGCATTGATAACCTAGTCAACAGGATCTCTTGATAAGGGATATCTTTATTTAATTTGGCTTGCTGTGCTGCACGAATATTCAGTAATTCTTCGGTAGGCGTAAACGAACTTTCCATTATTTAGATACCTTATTAGTTTCAACTGGTAAGATAACTTTTGTTATCAAACATCCAAATGGTATATTAAAAGATAAATTTAGCAATTGTAGTTATTTGTTATCATCATATTTCTTTTGATATTGATACCTAATTCATAAATATTTTGAATGTTAGTCCAAAAAGTAGCGCACCAAATAGCGTTGCGAGTATAATTTGCTTTGTTTTGTAAAAGACTAAACAGATGGTCAGACAACCTATGAGGGTAGGAAGTAGTTTTTGATTCTCTCTCATCACATCAGGTACACCTGATACGATGAGTAAAGAACAAATGGATGCAATACCAATACTGTCAAGAATAATGCTTGTTTTTCCACCTTTCCTGCCGGCAGATTGGCGTGCTTTCCCAAATCGTAGTGGCAGATAGCGAAATGAGAAGTTAGCTAACCCAACAAATAGTCCAATGAGCAAAATCTTGCTATCAATCATGGTGTTTCCTTTTGTTCAGAAGAGTCATTGCAATTGTTTTGTGGTTGTAACAGTGCCGCGATACAACCACCGACAATACCTGCCAGAATAGCAACTGGAATTGAGAAAAATGTAATTCCTAAAAGTGCTCCGGTTAGTGCGGTTGCAACACAATAACTATTTTGCTTTCGACAAGAAGCAAGAAGAAAACTGAGAAACAGTGCTGGTAACATGAAAATCATGGCAGCTTCTACAGCAGGATAAGATTCCAAATAACCGTTACCAAGAAATGCCCCAGCAGTTGTACCTGCAACCCAAGCCAGCCAGGAACAGAGCGCAATAGCAACCATCCAGTTTTCACTCCAGCTCCGTTGGTTCTTAATGAGTTTTGCAGTAGCGGCGGCAAAAACTTCATCTGTCAGGCCGAAAGCCCAGATAACGGTTTTTTTCTCCGTTAACTTATCTTTGATACGGTGCCTTAAAGATGGACCATAAAGAATATGGCGAACATCCATTGCCATGATTGTTAGAGCAGAAATCCATAGTGATGTGCCTGCACTCAGTAAAGCTGTGATGACGAACTGACTTGCACCGGCGTAGATGATGCATGAAAAGAAAATGGCTTCTATTGGGTTGAAGCCAAGCTTAACGGCATTGAGGCCAAAAGCAAAAGCTACGGGAATGTAGCCGATAACAATGGGTAAACTGTCTATTATTCCTTCAGTAAAAGAAGATTTTTTACTGATTAAGGGCGGTGATGTATCAGAAACAGGCATAAAATCTATCTGGTTATATAAATGTTATGTAACATTAACAAAAGGGAACTAAATAGAAAATATCATCCTTAACAAATGTTTCATAAATGTTTTTATTTTAACGTTCTTTTACCGTGACCTGTTTCTTACAGCGTCTTTGGTTCGTGCTTTTTGCCTAAAAACCACACGATTAGGCTTATTATACAGATAGCCATGCCAGCGGTGGCAACGCCATACCAACCTGAATGTTTGTAAGCATAGCCTGAAACCAGAGAGCCAAGGGCTCCACCAATAAAATAGCTGGTCATATAAGCGGCGGTGAGTCGATTTCTCGCTTCTGGCATGATGCGGTATATCGTACTTTGATTTGTAACGTGAACACCTTGAATCGCAATATCAAGGAGAAAAACACCAATTATAAAGCCAATTAGTGATTCTTTGACTAAGCCGATCGGTATCCATGAAAGAAGTAATAGCACCAGAGAAATGCTGGTGGTCAGAGGACCTTTTCCTTTATCAACGAGTTGCCCGGTTTGGGTTGCCATCAATGCTCCGGCGGCACCGACTAATCCAAATAAGCCGATGACTCCTTCAGAATAGTTAAAAGGAGGTGCTGAGAGCAGGAATGCCATTGATGTCCATAGCAGGCTGAAATTGGCAAATGTTAGCGCACCCAGTATGGCGCGTACTCTTAGAAGCGGGCTTGTAGTGATAAGGTTTACAATAGAGCCAAGTAATTGGAAGTAATTGAGATTGGTTACTTGTTTATAACGGGGCAGGTAGCGCCACAGCGTCAGAGAAAGAATCACCAATAAAACACTGGCAACCCAAAAAACAGTTCTCCAGCCGCCAAGAGTCGCCATTGTTCCTGAGATGGTTCTTGCTAGTAATATTCCAAGCAGTAAACCGCTCATAATCGTACCGACAGCTTTTCCTCGTTGATGGGGAAGAGCAAGTGTTGCGGCCAGTGGGACCAGTATTTGAGCAACCACTGAAAATAAGCCCGTCATTGCCGTTCCCAGTAACATTTGCCAGATGTTCTGTGACATGGCGGTAATCAGTAAGCCAACAGTGGCTAATATTGTCATTGAGACAATTAAACTGCGTCGTTCGAACATATCACCTAGTGGCACAAGGAATATCAAGCCAACGGCATAGCTTAATTGAGCTGTGGTGACAATAAACCCCGCTTCGTTGACGGTCAGATTAAATTGTAACGCAATAGTGTCGAGTAGAGGCTGTGCATAGTAGTTGCTGGCGACAACCAGACCTGTGGCAATTGCTATCAGAGCAATTAAAGCTGGACTTAATGGCGTGTGGGAAATATTTTCTTCCATAAATGTATTTTCTTATAGTTAAACGGCAGGTTAGGAGTGAATGGACAGCTCGTTAAAGGTCTGTAGTCACGAGCTAAACTTTTTGCATTGTAATGAATTTTTATTCAGGTTCAATGGTAAAGCCGCGAGAATGGTAGCTAAAGAAACTCTATTGAGTATTTATTGCGTTAGGTAGTTTTAACCTTGTGATTTAACTATCAAATCGAACTGAGAATGGAAATGTGAAAACGATATTAATCCTTCCTATTTGCCATAATATGGCAAAATTCACTACAAAATTGTTGAAATATAAATTTAATAAGAATTTTGAGTAAGAAAAAAATAGTAGTAAAAAAACAGTGAATTGTCTTATATCAATTCACTGTGATGCTTTAAATATTACTTTTTCCCGGCGGCTTCAACGGCAGTTTTAACCCAACTATCAAACAATTTCTGATGAGCCTTAATCCAACCGTTGGCGTGACGTTCAATATCCGCTTGTGATGCCTCACCATTATGCATCCGCAAGTTTTGGGCATTGATATCTGCAAGAGGCATTTTCATGATAGAAAATAACTTAGCGGCGGTTGGGTTGTCTTCTGCCCATTTTTTATTGGCAGCAATATGCATAATACTTGGTGGGAAACCATAATTAGCGCCATTTGGCAATTTCGTTTCTATTTTCTCATCATTAGGCATAGCGGAGAAAGGAACTTGCAGCCAGACAACATCTTTACCTGGTTTCAGCACGTCACTAACCCAATAAGGTGTCCATGTGTAATATAAGATGGGTTTGCCTTCTTTATAGCGGGTAATAGTATCTGCCATCATGGCCGCATAGTTACCTTGATTATGCTCAACGCTATTGTTTAAACCATAGGCTTTAAGGTGATGATTAATGGCGATTTCACAGCCCCAACCGGGATTACAGCCAGTTAAATCAGCTTTACCGTTATCGTTGGTATCAAATAATTTGGCTATTTTCGGATCTTTTAATTGAGCAATATTCGTGATGTTGTATTTTTCCGCTGTTTTTTTATCGATCAAGTAGCCTTGTGCTGCATTTTCTACGTAGTTACCAACACGGTAAAATTTGGCATTCCCACCTGCTGCCTGATATTGGGTGTTGTGCAGTGGTTCCCAACTTACGGCCATAAAGGTTGCGTCACCAGAAGCAATAGAGGAATAGGCGACGTTGTAGTCCACTTCTTTGATGGGTTTGATATCATAACCAAGTTTTTCCAATGCTTTACTGACGATCAACGTCTGGAATGTTTCTTCGCTAAGGGTGCTTTGTATGGGTTGTACACTGATACCTTTACCCGGTAATTCGACAGCGAATAATTGAGAACTTATCAGTGATGATAGGGATATAGCCCAGATAACTATTTTGCGCATGGTTTTTCCTCCTGTTGCAGTCATCATGTGTTTATCAAACAATTGTGGTTTGATAGGTGTTTTGGAAGGTTATGCTTTTTGGCTAAATAAACGGGTAATTAATCCAATTGGGCCAGTGGCATACCAGCGATTTACGCCTTTAGCCCGGTTGCTGCAACCAAGAGACTGTGTTAGGCGGTCAAGGAGAATCGCAAGAATAACAATCCCGACCCCACCTACTGTAGCAAGCCCCATATCGAGACGCCCAATACCTCGCAAAACCATTTGGCCTAAACCACCAACGGCAATCATTGATGCAATAACGACCATTGATAGGGCTAGCATCAGGGTTTGGTTGACACCGGCCATAATGGTTGGCATAGCCAGTGGTAATTGAACTTTAAACAGCATCTGACGAGGGCTGGCGCCGAAAGATTCGGCTGCTTCTATCAGATCTGCTGGAACCTGTTTGATGCCTAAAATTGTCAGACGGACAATTGGGGGTAGAGCAAAGATAATGGTGACGATAACTCCAGGCACGTTACCGATGCCAAACAGCATGACAATCGGAACCAGATAGACGAATGCTGGTGTGGTTTGCATAGCATCAAGCAGAGGTTGGATAATTTTCGCGGCTCTCTTGCTGTGTGCCAGCCATATACCGAGTGGTAAACCAACGATAATGCAGAACAATAGCGATGTCAGAGCCAGTGATAGAGTGACCATCGATTCCGGCCATGCACCAATTGCACCAATAATTACCAGAGAAATTAGAGCAGTAATACCCATACCAATGCCTGATAACTGCCAGGCAATCAGGGCAAAAAATAGGATGGCAATGGGCGCAGGTATTGAAGTCAGACATTGTTCAAAGCCACTGAGAACAAAATCAATGGGGACGCGTATTCCCTGAAATGCGGGACGAAAATTTAGCACAATCCAATCAATAGCATGGGTTACCCATGAGTCTAAGGGGATAAGTGGGTGCTGGAATGGGTCCATGATATTGAAATGTTCAGGCTGTACCGTAATTTCGGGTGCATCCAGCCAGTCAGAACCTGTTGAATTGTCAGCACTGGTTTCGTTGCTCCAGGGATCTGTATTGTCAGCAGGGCTGGGGGAGGTATCCTCAGAATTCTGTACAGGCTGAGTTTGATGTTCGTTTTGATTACTCATTTGGTGTCTCCTTATCTAATGCCTGCAATAGCATCCCTTTGGAAATAACGCCGATATATTTGTCATTATTTCCAACAACCGGAACTGCACAAGGTGATTGTGCTACAACAGCAATCAGCTCATTGAGGGGCATATCTGCGGCAACGGAGGTTGGTTCCGCCAATATGGCGTGTTCGATAGGTTTTTTTTCCCGTAATGCTTTTTCCAATGAATTTACGGAAACGATACCGGCGAATTTTTGTCCACGTTCGATCAGGTAACCATAGTTTCTGTTTTCGTCATCGAGGACTTTCAATGCAGAAAGAGGACCAAAACCGGGTGCAATATGAAGCAGAGAGTCAGGACGGCGACGGGCAATGTCTTTAGCACTGAATACATGGCTGATATCTACGCCACGAAAGAAAGTTTTCACATAGTTATTCGCTGGATTATTCAAGATTTCATCAGGTGTCCCGACCTGCACAACAACACCGTCTTGCATAATGGCAATCCGGTCTCCGATACGCATTGCCTCATCCAAATCATGAGAGATAAAGACGATAGTCCGTGGCTGATTGCCTTGCAGGCTTAACAGTTCATCTTGCATTTCTGTACGAATTAATGGATCAAGGGCAGAAAATGCTTCGTCCATTAGCAAAATATCTGGGTTATTAGCTAATGCTCTGGCAAGCCCTACACGCTGACGCATCCCGCCTGAGAGTTCATCTGGATAAGATTGTGCATAGTTTTCCAGGTTTACCTGTTTTAGTGCATCCAACGCTTTTTTATTGCGTTCTTGTTTGGTGATTCCAGCAAGTTCCATACCAAAGGCGCTGTTTTCCAGTACGTTTAAATGCGGCATCAGTGCAAATGATTGGAAAACCATACTGATTTTGTTACGGCGAATTTCTCTTAACGCTGTTGTTGAAATCTCAGAAATATCTTCACCATCAATTAAAACCTGGCCGCGAGTCGGTTTTATCAGACGATTGAGAAGGCGTACCATTGTGGATTTGCCGGAGCCAGATAATCCCATGATGACAAATACTTCGCCTTCTTCAATAGTCAGATTGACATTTTGTATACCAACAGTCATACCTGTCTTTTCAAATATCTGATCTTTGCTCAAACCTGAATTCAGTAATTTGAAAGCATATTCTGAATGATCGCCAAATATCTTATAGAGGTTTTTAACTTCAAGTTTAATTGCCATGAAATAGTTACTTTCCTTTCAATGGTTATTTAATGGTGTTAAGCATCACTCATCTCTGCATGATTCTTTGAATATATATACCCTAACATACTGAGAGAGCCTGACAACCCTATGTTAATGATAATTAATGTAAAAATAGTGATATTGAATGACTTAAATTAGATATATTTGTAGTTATTTCATTGTTATTAGCAGTTAATTTTGCTAAATTCATGCTGTTATTAAAAGGATGAATCATATTTATGTTGCTGTTATTAATGTATTTTTTTATTTAATCATCAAATAAATTATTCACCATGTTGTAAATAGAATCGGTTATTAGTTTATAATGTTGATTATATCTTATTGGAATGAAATTTTATTTACAATTAATTAGCTATATTAATGTTTTTTGCCGTTTAGCATGAGATGAACGGCTGTTTATGGCAAAAAATATCCATAGAAATGGCAATAGTCATGAAAAAACGCCATAAAAATATAAGGATTTTATGGCATTTTATCGTTAGAAAAACAGGATTAATAATATTGGTTTTTAAAATATTAGAGTATTATGGTTATTTTGAAGTATTCTATATAAAATAAAATCATTCTCTTTAGAAATTCCAATCCTCATCCTCAGTATTCACTGCTTTACCGATAACATATGATGAACCTGAACCAGAAAAGAAATCATGGTTTTCATTGGCATTCGGTGATAATGCAGAGAGGATTGTAGGGCTGACATTTGTCATTTCTGGCGGAAATAAGGTTTCATAGCCAAGATTCATTAATGCTTTATTGGCATTATAATGCAAGAATTTTTTAACATCTTCACTCCAGCCAACAATATCATAAAGTTCTTCTGTATATTTGATTTCATTTTCGTATAATTCTAATAATAATGAAAAAGTGAATTCTTTAATCTCTTTTTGCTCTAATGTTGAATATTTTTTTAATGATTGTTGAAATTTATATCCAATATAATAACCGTGAATGGCTTCATCTCGGATAATAAGTCGGATTAAATCGGCTGTATTTGTTAATATTCCTCGACTTGACCAATACATAGGTAAATAGAAACCTGAATAGAATAAAAATGATTCTAGAAAAACACTGGCGATTTTTTTCTTTAATGGATGATGATAACTATAATAATTTAGTATAATTTTGGCTTTATTCTGTAATGAAAAATTCTTTTCACTCCAGCGATAGGCATCATCCACATCAGTTGTTAGGCATAATGTTGAAAAAATGGAGCTATAAGAACGTGCATGAACAGCTTCCATGAAACTAATGTTGGACATAACTGCTTCTTCGTGGGGTGTCAGGGCATCTTCCATTAACGCTGGAGCACCAACAGTGTTCTGAATTGTGTCCAGTAGTGTCAGCCCGGTGAATACCCGGATAGTCAGCTTTTTTTCTTCTGTCGTCAGTGTATTCCATGAAGGAATATCATTGGATAATGGGATTTTTTCCGGTAACCAAAAATTAGTTGTCAGTCGGTTCCAAACTTCTAGATCTTTGTCATCTTCAATTCGATTCCAGTTAATTGCGCGTATAGGATTACTGATCATAATACATTTCCAGAATTATTTTATAGTGAGCATGAAACACAATCTTGTACTTCCGTACCTTCCAGAGCAGTTTGTTTCAGACGGATGTAATAAAGTGTTTTAATTCCTTTACGCCAGGCATAAATTTGGGCTTTGTTAATATCACGGGTAGAGGCATCGTCTTTGAAGAAAAGTGTCATGGATAATCCTTGGTCGACGTGTTGAGTGGCTGTAGCATAAGTATCAATAATCTTTTCCGGTCCTATTTCGTAAGCATCTTGGTAATATTCAAGATTATTATTCGTCATAAATGGCGCTGGATAATATACCCGTCCTGTTTTGCCATCTTTACGGATCTCAATACGGGATACAATCGGGTGAATGCTTGAGGTTGAATTGTTGATATATGAAATAGAACCTGTAGGAGCAATAGCTTGGAGATTTTGATTGTAAATACCATGAGTCATAATTGAGGCTTTTAATTCAAGCCAGTCTTGTTGATTAGGAATGGTTATTCCTGCTTGTTCAAACAATTGAGAGACCTTTTTTGTCTGAGGTTGCCATGCTCTTTCTGTATATTTATTGAAAAATTCACCACTGGCATAACGAGAATCTTTAAAGCCTTTAAAGTAGCTATTGCGTTCAATGGCGATCTGATTGGAAGTACGCAGAGCGTGATAAGTGACGATATAGAAATAGATATTGGTGAAATCTATTCCCTCTTCAGAACCATAATGAATTTTTTCTCTTGCCAGATAGCCGTGAAGATTCATTTGCCCCAAACCAATGGCATGGGAATCCTGATTTCCTTTTTCGATAGAAGGAACTGAACGGATATGGCTCATATCTGATACCGCGGTTAAAGCACGGATAGCTGTTTCAATAGAGAGGGTAAAATCAGGTGAATCCATTGTATGAGCAATATTCATTGATCCCAGATTACAACTAATATCTTTCCCAATATGGTGGTAACTTAAATCCTCTTCATATTCGCTGGCACTGTTAACCTGTAAAATTTCGGAACATAAATTACTCATATTAATCCGACCTTTAATCGGATTAGCATTATTCACCGTGTCTTCATACATAATATAGGGATAACCAGATTCGAATTGAAGCTCAGCTAACGTCATGAAAAATTCACGAGCATTGATTTTTGATTTCTGAATTTGTTGGTTATTTACCATTTCAGTATATTTTTCTGTCATGCTAATTTCGGACATTGGCACACCATAAATCCGCTGAATATCATAAGGGGAGAATAGATACATATCTTCATTATGTTTAGCCAGCTTAAAAGTGATATCAGGAATAACGACGCCAATAGAGAGTGTTTTTATACGGATTTTTTCGTCGGTATTTTCCCGTTTTGTATCCAGAAAACGAAGAATATCGGGATGATGAGCATGGAGATAAACGGCCCCTGCACCTTGGCGTGCACCGAGTTGATTGGCGTATGAAAACGCATCTTCCAGCATTTTCATCACTGGGATAACACCTGATGATTGATTTTGAATCATTTTTATCGGTGCACCTGTTTCCCGTAGATTACTGAGTAAGAATGCGACCCCTCCGCCACGTTTTGAAAGCTGTAAGGCTGAATTAACTGAACGTCCGATGGATTCCATATTATCTTCAATGCGTAGCAGGAAACAGGAAACCAATTCTCCTCGCTGTTTCTTACCGCAATTAAGAAAAGTTGGCGTTGCTGGTTGAAAACGGCCACTGATCATCTCATCCACTAGACGACAAGCCAGCACTTGATCGCCTTGGGCTAGGGTCAGTGCTACCATGCATATCCGATCTTCATAGCGTTCTAGATAACGTTTATTATCGAAGGTTTTCAGAGTATAACTGGTGTAATATTTGAATGCGCCCAGAAAGGTTTGAAAGCGGAATTTTTTGCTATAGGCTTGCTGAAAGAGCTTTTTAATAAAAGTAAAATCGTATTGCTCCAGCACGTTTGTTTCGTAATATCCCTCTTGTTGGAGGAAATCCAGTTTCTCTTTTAGGCTATGGAAAAATAGTATGTTTGGATTTACATGCTGGCGAAAATAATAATGAATAGCCAGTTTGTCTTTGTCAAATTGAATCTTTTCTTCACTATCGTATAGATTGAGCAAGGCATTTAAAGCATGATAATCCTGTTGTGCATTAATTTGAAAAGTCATAATTACATATTCTCTAATGAATCATGTTGCCAGAACCTTTGAATACCTTGGCGTACTCGTTGTACATCTTCTTCAGTACCCAACAGTTCAAAACGGTATAGGAGGGGTATCCGGCATTTCTCTGAAATTATCCGCCCAGCGATGCCGTAAGCTTCGCCAAAGTTGGTATTCCCGGCCGCGATGACTCCCCGGATGAATGCCCGGTTTTCGGCGATATTGAGAAATCGGATCACTTGTGGTGGAACAGCACCTTTAGTACTGCCACCACCGTAACTGGGGGTCAGTAAAATGTAAGGAGAAGTTACGTTTAATGGGCTGTCTGATTGATTTATTGGAATACGAAAGGCTGGTATTTCCAGTTTCTGAACAAATCTATGGCTATTACTGGATGAACTGGAGAAATAGATCAGCGGATTTATATTCATAATAAACCTATAAATTCTCGGTTAATGCGTTGATTTTATCTGGACGAAATCCTGACCAATGCTGTGTACCTGCTACAACCACAGGAATTTGCTGGTAGCCCATAGCACGGATAGTCGCTAAAGCCTGCGGGTTTTCGGTTAAATAGACAATCTGATAAGGAATATTTCTTCGGCTTAGCGCCTGATAGGTTGCGCTGCATTGTACACAGTCCGGTTTGCTATAAATGGTAATGCTCATTAACGACTCCTTTGTCAGTTTGTGGGCATGTAATGGCAAAATTTGGTTCATGAGTAATAATTTACCTAAAGGCCAGAACTTGAATCATACTATATATAGTGAAATTTTATTTCAACCACACCATATATAGTGTTAATTTTACATCGAGTAACTATCATTAAAATTACGATGTGGGTTATTCTCTGTTTGTTGGCAGGCTTTTCGCCTTCAGACAAGTTTAAGTTTTCTAGTCGGTGGTAAGGGAGCAACTGAATTCATCATTGCAATTTGTCGAAAAGACGATTTACTCTAATCTCTATAATGATTGATATTTTTTTCAATGGAGGTGGTTATGTATCATCACTATTTTGATACACCCAAAGGATTTCCTAAACCGTATATTCATATCACTGCGGATGATAAGGGAGTGACCAGTCTATATTTTGTTGATGAAAAAACAGCGCCTGAAGTGAAAAATGATATTACTAAGCAGTGCGTGAAAGAGTTACGGGGATATTTTGCGGGTAAGCGAACTGAGTTTTCCGTTCCACTCAACCCGGCAGGAACTGAATTCCAGCAGCGTGTATGGTTACAGTTATGTAAGATCCCGTTTGGAGAAGTGTGGAGTTATAAGCAACTTTCATTAGCATTAGGTTCAGTTAATTATTGTCGTGCGGTAGGAATGGCTAATTCTCGTAATCCGATCTCATTAATTGTGCCTTGTCATCGTGTTATTGGACATGATGGTAAATTGGTGGGATATACCGGTGGCCTGAATATTAAAAGCTGGCTATTAGAACATGAAAAAACCTAGTCATTTGTTTATTAGATAACTTGTGTGATAAAAGACCAGGGAGGATTATAGATATTTATATACCCGTCATCTTTCAAGTTGCCTCTTTGTTGGCTGCACTCACTCACCCCGGTCACATAGTTATCTATGCTTCCGGGGATTCGCTCCCTTGCCGCCGCGATGCATCTTGAAATCCATAGGGTATATATGTGTATTATTTAGTAGTAAAACTAAATAAAGATAAGATCTATCGTATTTTATTATGCTTTTCGTGATCTTGGTTGTAGACAGTGAGCCAACTTATTTGTTGTACTGTATGCGACGCAGATTTTGTGTCTTAATTTTCACGTTAAAGGTAAGTTTGATGTCAAAAATTAAAGGTAACGTTAAGTGGTTTAATGAATCTAAAGGATTCGGGTTTATCACTCCAGAAGATGGTAGTAAAGACGTATTCGTGCATTTCTCTGCTATTCAGAGTAACGGATTTAAAACTTTGGCAGAAGGTCAAAAAGTAGAGTTTGAAATCACTGACGGCGCTAAAGGTCCATCTGCTGCAAACGTTGTCGCTATCTGATTTTAACTCCATATTTCGAAAACCCGTTATTACAACGGGTTTTTTTTGGCTTGTATGAGGCCTGTATGATATGTAGGTAATTTTAATTTAAAGTTCATGCATCAATACGAAAGCTAATATGGTCATCAGTAATGATCCAAAAAGATTAAGCAAAACTGTTCCCAGTGCCCATCCTAGTTTCCCGTCCAGTAACAAATAAGCAACTTCAACAGAGAATGTAGAAAAGGTTGTTAAACCTCCGCAAAAACCGGTGGTCAACATCAATTTCCAAGCCGGATCAAGATGTGTAGATTTATTAAAATAGGCTAACCCTAGTCCGATAATTAATGCACCAATACAGTTAACGGTAAGGGTGCCAATCGCGATATTAGAAGAAATATTATTAAGACGGAGGCTGATAAACCAACGTAATACGCTGCCTAAGCCACCTCCGATAAATACAGCCAGAATAATATTAGTCATAATAACTGCCTATCCAATAGGGCTATTTTATTTGCCATTTTGAACCTGGGCAGTGCTCAAAATCCTCACGTACTACGTGTACGCTCCGGTTTTTCCGCGCTGTCCGTGTTCAAACGGCCTGCAACAATTACGCCTATTTGGATAGGCACTAAGATACTGGGTTATTTGACCTCTTCACCTTTGGCTTGTAAGTCAGCATGATAAGAAGAACGGACAAATGGACCACAGGCGGCATGGGTGAACCCCATAGCTAACGCTTCTTCTTTCATTTCATCAAATTCCTGTGGGCTGACGTAGCGCTGTACCGGTAAATGATGACGACTAGGTTGTAGATATTGTCCCAGAGTCAGCATAGTCACACCGTGGCGGCGCAGATCACGCATAACATCAAGAATTTCTTCGTTGGTTTCACCAAGACCGACCATCAGACCCGATTTGGTTGGAATATCAGGATGGGCTTCTTTGAACTTTTCAAGTAATTTTAATGACCACTCATAGTTTGCACCAGGGCGCACCTGACGGTAAACCCGGGGTACGTTTTCCAGATTATGGTTAAAGACATCGGGCGGTGTCGCTGTCAGTATTTCAAGTGCACGATCCATACGTCCACGGAAGTCAGGAACTAAGGTTTCAATCTTAATGGATGGATTTTTTTCACGAATAGCAGAGATGCAGTCAGCAAAGTGCTGAGCACCACCGTCACGTAGATCATCACGGTCAACGGAGGTGATGACAACGTAGCGCAGTGCCATGTCTTTAATGGTTTGTGCCAGTTTTACGGGTTCATTGGTGTCAGGTGCCATTGGGCGGCCGTGCGCAACATCACAGAAAGGGCAACGGCGGGTGCAAATTGCGCCAAGGATCATAAAGGTTGCTGTACCGTGATTGAAGCATTCTGCCAGGTTAGGGCAAGACGCTTCTTCACAAACGGAATGCAGACCATTTTTGCGCATGGCAGATTTGATGCCCTGAATGCGGCTGGAATCCGCAGGAAGTTTGATTTTCATCCACTCAGGTTTACGCAAGATTTCTGTACGTTCGGTCATCACTGTTTTGACAGGGATCAGCGCCATTTTGTCTGCGTCGCGGTACTTAACTCCGCGTTCCATCTGAATTGGTTTACTCATAATCGTGCTGGTTCCAGTGTTAAATTCATCAGGTTGAGATTTATCATTCAGTCTACTGTATGATAAATAATTAAAAAATTTTTGAAAAATGTTAAAAAATTATAGCATCTTTAACTGTTCAGTTTAAATCCTAACTGCTGGCAAAATTTCTCTACTAAAACAGGTTGTACTTGTTCAACAGTAATTCCAGGAACTAAGTCACTGAGTTGAATCATTTTCATGCCGGCATAGCCACAAGGGTTAATACGCAGGAAGGGTTCTAAATCCATTGCGATATTGAGGGCTAGTCCGTGGAAAGAACAACCTTTACGTATCCGTAATCCAAGAGAGCAAATTTTTGCTTCATTGACGTAGACACCAGGGGCATCCGGGCGGGCATGGGCTTTCACACCAAAGTGAGCAAGGGTTTTAATGACAGTATCCTCTATCGCCGTAACCAGTTGCCGTACACCAATTTTGGCGCGTTTAATGTCAATCATGACATACATAACCTGCTGACCAGGGCCATGATAGGTGACTTGTCCACCACGATCGGATTGAATAACCGGAATATCACCGAGGGACAGCAAATGCTCAGCTTTACCTGCTTGTCCTTGAGTAAAGACTTTTGGATGCTGTACCAGCCAGATTTCATCAGGTGTATTAGTATCTCGCTGCTCAGTAAACAAGTGCATTGCATCAGAAATCGGCTCGTAGGGTTGTATTCCTAATTGACGTAAGAAAATCGTTTTATGTTGCAATTGAAACTTCATTTGATAGCTATAAGATTTGGTCAGTATAACCCTCAGAAGAGCTTCTCACCAGTTTAGTGCGCCTGAAACTGTAGTATTCCTGATAGATAAAGAATCCCCTGTGAAATTATAGGGGATTTCTCTAGTGTGTATTACAATACTACCCGTACCAATTCAAGGTTACCTAATTCTTCATACAGCGTTTCTACTTGTTCAATATGAGTCGCATTGATAGTAATGGACACTGAGTGGTAGTTACCTTTGCTGCTTGGCTTCACTTGTGGAGAGTAATCGCCCGGCGCATGACGTTGAACCACTTCAACGACCTGATTGACTAGCTCAGACTCCGCCAAGCCCATCACTTTGTAAGTGAATGAACAAGGGAACTCAAGCAGTTCATTTAATTTCGTTTTCATGGGCGCTCCTGTTTTGCTTTCCGCGATACGCACGGTCAGTTTCTTCTGTAAAATTTGATACTTTCCTCCGCTTTAAAACGCGGAGATGCTTATTGCGATTGGGCGGTAGTCCGATTCGCTTTGATGGACTCTGTTTATCGCTTAATTATCTCAAGAATTAGCCAAACCAATGATGAAATAGTAGCTTGATGTAATCGATAAAGCGGCCGAAGATGCTGCCTTCTTTTACTTCATTCATGACGACTAAAGGCTGCTGTTCAATAGTTTTGCCATCAAGTTGAAAGTTGATAGTACCTACGACTTGATTTTTCGCCAGTGGTGCATGTAATTCACTATTATTCATGACATAGCTGGCTTTCAGATCTTTCAGACGACCACGGGGAATAGTCAGATAAACATCTTTATCAACACCTAATTGAACCCTATCGTTATCTCCAAACCAGACTGGTTCAGAGGCGAATTCTTTGCTTGCTTTCAGAGGAGCAACAGTTTCAAAGAAACGGAAACCCCAGGTCAGCAGTTTCTTACTTTCTGTTTCACGGCCTTTATAAGTGTGGCCTCCTAATACCGCAGAAATCAGGCGCATATCGCCTTCCGTTGCAGAAGCGACTAGGTTATAGCCCGCTGCGCTAGTGTGACCGGTTTTAATACCATCGACATTCAGGCTCTTATCCCACAATAAGCCATTACGGTTTGTCTGGCGGATATTGTTGTAGGTAAACTCTTTCTCTTTATAGATGGTGTATTCTTCAGGAACATCACGGATCAGCGCTTGACCAATCAATGCCATATCACGGGCAGAGCTGTATTGACCTTCTGCATCCAGGCCATGAGCGGTTTTGAAATTCGTATTCTTTAATCCAAGCGATTTCACATAACCATTCATTAAATTAACGAAAGATTCTTGGCTACCGGCAACATAATCTGCCATTGCAACACAGGCATCGTTACCGGATTGCAAGTTTATACCGCGGGATAACATAGAAACCGAGACCTGATCGCCTGGCTTGAGGAACATCAGGGAAGAGCCTTTAAATACCGGATTACCGGTTGCCCATGCGTCAGTACCAACAGTGACCATATCATTTGGGTGGATTTTGCCTGATTTGATTGCTTGACCAATAACATAGCTGGTCATCATTTTTGTCAGACTGGCAGGATCACGGCGTGCATCTGCATTCATCTCAGCCAGCACTTTGCCTGAGTTATAGTCGATAAGGATATAAGCTTCCGCATCAATCTGAGGCACTCCTGGGATCATCGTTTTCAGGTTGACATCATTCCCATTGGCAAAGGCAGAAGCACTTATTGCCAGCGCAATACCCAAGGTGGTGCTTTTTATAAAACGAGAAGTGGTTGTATATTTCATGGTTAGTTTGACAACATCCGTGAGAAAAGATTGATATCGAGCCACATCATAGCAAATGAAAAAAATACTGACATTGCCAAATTTTGACAAGACTCAGGTTTACATTTTTTTACTCCTCTTACTGATATCTGAATCAAAGTGAGATATCAGTAAGAGAACGATTAAGGACTGACGATAAAAGAAGATTGCTGTATTTGGTCAGCCAGTTTTTGTTGTAAATCGGCAGCTTGCTGGCGATTGTTGAATGGCCCTAACTGTACACGATAAACGTTATTATATTGAGTTACGCGGCCTTGAACATTAAAGCGTTGCGCCAGTGTTTGTTGCCACTTTTTTGCTCGTTGCTCACTGCTAACAGCACCAACTTGAACTATAAAACCATTTGCTGAGGCGGCTGTTGGCGTTGTGACTATTGAAGTACTGTTTGTAACAGGCTTAGGTGGTTGCAGCTTCATTGTGGGGAGTTGTTCAGTCGCTTCCGGTTGTATCGTCAGTTTCATCGGCTGATTTGTTAAGGGCTGGCTGCTAGTCTGATCAGGGATATTCTCCATTGTTGGTGTTCCTAATGGACTGGTTGTCAGCGTTGGTCTATCCGGTAGAGCATAACTCTGTTTAACTATCTGGCTGCCAATGGTACCGGGACCGGATACAGAACCGTCCTGGGCAACCTCAATAAAATCAACCTTAACTTTGGTACTTTGAGTTAGGTTTAACCGTTCAGCGGAAGCCTTCGATAGATCGATAATTCGCCCTGGTTTATAAGGACCACGGTCATTGACTCTAACAATCATCATGCGGCCATTGCTCAAATTGGTCACACGGACATAACTTGGAATTGGCAGGGTAGGATGGGCGGCTGTCAGAGCATAAGGATTAAAACGTTCACCAATTGCGGTCATTTTGCCGCTAGATTCTTCACCGTACCAACTAGCATAACCTGTCTCACTAAACTGAGAGGGGGCTTGCACAATGTGATAAGTATGTCCGTTCATCTGATAATCATCATTGGCGCTAGGATGATAAGGTTCATAACGAGGTTCTGCACCCAGAACATCCTGCGTTGGTACTACGGGTAACGGGGCAGGTTTTTGTTTGTCAGGAGTAGTACAGCCAGATAGCAGGGCTGCAATCATGCCGAATATAAGCCAGTGTTGACGCATTGAAACCTCTTCTCTATAAACTTTTGGACAACAATTTTCTGTGTGTGTGAATCGACATGATAATGCCGAAACCCGCCATTAAGACGATTAACGCAGAGCCGCCATAACTGACAAATGGCAAAGGAACGCCCACTACAGGCAGGACACCACTCACCATGCCGATATTGACGAAGATATAAACAAATAGAATTAACATTAGGCCGCCAACCATAACCCGGCCAAAAGTGTTCTGTGCTCTGGTTGCGATAACCAGCCCACGAGTAATTAATAACATATATAATGTTAATAACAGTAGTACGCCAATCAAACCAAGTTCTTCTGACAGTACGGCAAATATGAAATCTGTATGACGTTCTGGCAGAAATTCCAATTGAGATTGTGTTCCTAATAGCCAGCCTTTACCTGATAAACCACCGGAGCCAATCGCGATTTTTGATTGAATAATATGGTAACCCTTACCTAGTGGATCGCTTTCTGGATCAAGTAGCATCATGACGCGATCGCGCTGATAGCCATGCATCAGGAAGAACCACAAGATGGGGATAAAGCTGGTTAACAGTAGAGCTGCGATACCGATCAACCGCCAACTCATGCCCGAAAGGAACAAGACAAACAGGCCAGAAGCCGCGATCAGAATTGAAGTCCCCAAGTCTGGCTGAGCGGCAACCAGTAAAGTAGGCAGAAAAATAAGCATCAGAGCGATAGTCGTATTTTTCAGTGATGGGGGACATAAATCGCGGTTCATAAAGCGTGCGATCATCAGTGGTACGGCTATTTTGGCAATTTCAGAAGGTTGGAAGCGGATGATTCCTAAATCCAGCCAGCGTTGGGCACCTTTACTTATTTGCCCGAAAGCATCGACAAAAATCAGTAAAATGACACAAACAATATAGAGATGGGGCGCCCAGCTTTCATAAACTCTTGGTGGAATTTGCGCCATGATGAGCATGACAACCAGCCCAGCACCAATTTGGCTAATTTTGCGCTCCATCATACCCATATCTTGACCACTGGCACTCCACATAACAAAAGCGCTGTATATCAGCAATGCCAAAATGCACAGGAGTAATGGTAGGTCGATATGTAATCTGGTCCAGAGAGGAACCCTTTTTTGGTTTTCTGTCATGGTGTTAATCAGTCACTTTCTGTTCCGGGAGGTGTAGGGACAGCATTCGGCAATGTTGTGTTGTTATCCCCTAATAGTACATGGTCGAGGATTTGGCGAACAAGAGTTCCCACTGCTGGGCCTGCACCACCATTCTCTAAAATAATGGAAAGGGCTACTGTCGGATTTTCATAAGGAGCGAAAGCGATCATCAGCTTATGATCCCGTAAATGCTCAGCAATTTTACTGGCATTGTAGGTTTCATAACTGTAGACCTGTGCTGTTCCCGATTTGATCGCTGCTTTATAAGGCGTACCGATAAAACTTTTGTGGCCGGTACCGTTTGGCAGGTTAGCAACACCGTACATGCCGCTTTTTGCCAATTCCCAATATCCTGAATGGATATCACCGATCTGAATATTTTCTATTTGTTGATAAGGGATCATCTCACCTTTCAGCTTCTTGCTTAGCAGAAGATGTGGTGTTTTTACATTACCGTCGTTAATTAAGGTTATCAGCGCTTTTACCATTTGAATGGGGGTTGCTGTCCAATATCCCTGGCCGATACCCACAGGAATGGTATCTCCTTGATACCAAGGTTTTTTATATTTTCTTTGTTTCCATTCGCGGGTAGGCATGATACCGGTGCGTTCTTCGGCTAGGTCGATTCCAGTATATTCGCCATAGCCAAACTTGGTCATCCATTCAGATAGATGATCAATTCCCATATCATAGGCAACTTGATAGAAGAAAGTATCCGCCGATTCTACAATGGCTCTATGTGCATTGAGACTACCGTGTCCCCAACGTTTCCAGTCACGGTAGCGTTTTTCTGAACCCGGTAATTGCCACCAACCCGGATCAAAAATGGTGGTATTTTTATTGATAACGCCTGTACTTAGTGCTGCAACGGTAATAAAAGGTTTCACTGTCGAAGCTGGAGGATAGATTCCTTGAGTAGCACGATTAATAAGCGGCCTATCAGGATTGTTTAATAGCTCCTGGTAGTTCTTATTGGAGATACCGTTTACGAATAGGTTTGGATCATAGCTTGGGTTAGATACCAGTGCCAGGATTTCCCCATTACGTGGATCACTGACAACGACCGCAGCACGGCTGGTTGTGAGGAGTTTCTCAATGTAAATCTGCAATTCGAGATCGATAGTGAGGTAAATATCTTGTCCGGCCTGTGGTGGTTGTTCATGTAATTGGCGTATCACCCGGCCTCGGTTATTCACTTCGACTTCTTCATAACCCGTTTTGCCGTGTAAAACAGTTTCATAATAGCGTTCAATACCCAGTTTGCCGATATCATGGGTAGCGGCGTAATTAGGTAAAATACCTTCTTTATCCAATCGTTCTACATCTTTATCATTAATTTTAGCAACATAGCCGATGATATGTGTCAGTGCTGAACCATAAGGATAGAAGCGGCGTTGGTAGCCTTTTATTTCAAAACCAGGGAAACGATATTGGTTAACGGCAAAGCGTGCTACTTGAATATGATCAAGTGAAGTTTTCAATGGAATAGAGGTAAAGCGGCGCGAGCGTTTACGCTCTTTTTCAAAGTTGGCAATATCTTCGTCAGTCAGATCGATAACATTACGTAAATCATTCAGCGTTTGCTCAAGGTGTTCTACCTTTTCAGGTATGATTTCTAACTGATAGATAGTTCGATTAAGTGCCAATGGCGTACCGTTGCGGTCATAAATGATCCCGCGGCTTGGCGCAATTGGAACCAGTTTAATACGGTTTTCGTTTGAACGGGTTTGATAGTCTTCGTGGCGGGTGATTTGTAAATGGTAAAGATTGGCAATCAGGATACCAGTCAGTACCAGGATGATAATAAATGCCACTAATGCGCGGCGAGCAAATAGGGCTGATTCAGCCGTATAATCACGAAAAGGGGTACGTTTATTCTTCATCCCATTGCCAGAAATTCGCTTTTATCCGTTGATAACCAAATTATTCCCGATGATAGGGATGATTGGTCGTAATACTCCATGCCCGGTACAGGCTTTCCGCAACCAAAACTCGGACCAGAGGATGGGGTAAGGTTAGCGGTGACAGTGACCAGCTTTGTTCTGCGGCAGCTTTACATGCCGGAGCGAGACCTTCTGGCCCACCTATCAACAAACTGACATCTCTACCATCCCGTTTCCAATGTTCAAGCTGTTGCGCCAATTGAGGCGTTTCCCAGCGGGAACCCGGAATGTCCAGGGTGACAATACGGCTGCCTTTGCTGACAGTGGCTAGCATTTGTTCGCCTTCTTTTTCCAGAATGCGTTTAATATCCGCATTTTTCCCCCGTTTGCCAGCCGGGATTTCTATCAGATCAAATGGCATGTCTTTGGGAAAACGACGCAAATAATCTGTAAAGCCGGCCTGTATCCAGTCCGGCATTTTTGTACCTACAGCAATTAATTGCAGCTTCAAACTCAGCTCCAAAGCTTTTCGAGTTCGTACATGCGGCGGCTCTCTTCTTGCATGACATGTACGATAACTTCACCGAGGTCTACGACAATCCAGTCAGATACGCCTTGTCCTTCAACGCCAAGTGGGATCAGGCCGCTTGCGCGACAGTCATCAACCAGATTATCTGCGACAGACATCAGATGGCGGTTGGAAGTTCCGGTGCAGACAATCATGCAATCGGTAATACTTGATTTCCCTTGGACATCAAGGGAAACAATATCCTGTGCTTTGGAGTTTTCAAGCTTATCAATAACAAACTGTTGGAGTTCTTTACCTTGCAAAAGGCTCATCCTTATTTTTTATCACAATTGATTAAATAGTGCGGAATAATAGCATGTCAGGTCACTTAAGGGTAAGTCAACTAAGCGACTAATCGAGGCAGATTCCGCTATTGGCGATATAACCCCTGTGAATCTATATACTTTTGTACTGAAAGGGGGAGTAAATCGTCACAACTTAACCCTTGCTGGTGGCGTTGACGGATGTCTGTTGCTGAGATCGGCAGCAGAGGTGTATCTGCCAGATAGATATAACCGTTAGGTTTACTGCCAAGCTGGTTTGGATCGCAGATTTGATGTTCTGTAAGCCAGTGTTGCATTTCGGTTGTAGAAAACTGGGTTTGATAACCGGGGCGAGCACAAACCAGCAGATGGCAGAAACTCAATAATTCTTGCCAACGATGCCAAGTGTGCAGTGATAACAAAGCATCTTGGCCGATTATAAATGCTAGTGGTTGTTTGTTACCAAGTTCCTGACGGAATGACTCTAGCGTATCAATTGTGTAAGAGGGGATAGTGCGCTCCAGTTCACGCTTATCGACGGTAAACAGTGGGCTATCCTGTACTGCCAGTTGTACCATTTCAAGCCGCTGTTGTGCAGTGGCTTCCGGTTGTGGGCGGTGTGGGGGAACGTGATTTGGTAGTAAAATCACTTGATTCAGGCCAGTTTGATATGCCAGGGTTTCAACTGGTTGTAAGTGCCCGTAATGGATGGGATCGAATGTTCCACCAAATAATGCTTTAATAACGGGTTGTTTCGGGCAAGTAGAATCAATGGCATGAGGCATTAAAAAAGCTCTCAGGTAAGGTTTTTCCACATAACAGCATAGAAAGCGTTTCTAAATCTGACCAAATAGACTGGCCGTAATCCTGTTTGATCTGGCGTTCCATCTGTACAAGTAAATGAATTGCTTGCTGCAAATCATGTTGAGTGAGACGTTGCAGTGCGCTTGTCAGTAATGGACGGCGGTTTTGCCATACCCGATGCTGATCTAACAGTGTTTTCATCGGGGTTGTGGTACTTTGACGTTTCAGCGTGAGTAGCAACAGTAATTCACGCTGTACGGTACGTAATAGAATAACAGCTTCGTAATCTTCCTGTTTTAACTGTTTCAGAATATGCCAGGCTCGTTTTGCTTTACCTGATAATAGCGAGTCTACCCAGTGATAAGGTGTAAAGTGAGCCGCGTCATTCACCGCATTTTCGACACGATGTAAGGTCAGTTTACCGTCTGGGTATAGCAGGGAAAGTCGCTCAAGTGCCTGAGCTAACGCCAGTAAATTTCCTTCATAACAATAACACAGTAGTTGATTGGCTTGTTCTTCCAGTGCCAATTTCATGGCTTTGGCCCGGTGTGCAACCCATTGCGGCAGACGGTTCTGTTCGGGGGACTGACAACTGACATAAACACCGTTTTTTCCTAGTATTTTGAACCAGTTACTGTTCTCCTGAGCCTTGGTCAATTTCAAACCACGTAGTATTAGCAGTATATCTGGATGAAGTAGTCCAGCCAGTTTCACCAGTTGTTCGGTTATGGTTGCATTGGGGCCATTTTCCGGCAGTAGTAAAGTGAGTGTTTGACGGCTAGCAAACAGACTTAATGACTGACAAATATTGAATATCTCATCCCACTCGGTGTGATTATCCAGTGTATAGGTGAAGTGTTCAGTGAAAGCGTGTTTTTCAGCAGCCTTGCGAATATGATCCTGGCTTTCCTGTAATAGTAGGGGTTCATTACCCCATATTAGATAACAGTTTCGCAGCCCCTCATTGAGCTGCGAAATCAATTGTTCGGGATAGAGTTTGATCATTGTGCTTGCGCAGCTTGCTGTCCCACCTGTTTTTCTCTGGCTTTCTGCTTTTCTGCGTTGTGAACGGTCAATAACTGGCGAACTAACCGGCGAGCAGCTTGTTCACGCATTTCCTGATTGATTATCTCGTTTTCAGCATCTTTCGCCAGGGCCTCTAATGGGTTGTCGAAAAAAGAGCGGTCAACCCTGGATCGCAGCGGGTATACGCTACCGTCTGGCATAATAACCTGAGCATCGACATTCAGTGTCAATTGGCGTTCAGCCGCCTTACCATCTTGGAAAATAGAGACAGTATCTTTATTTTCAGAAGAGTTAATTAACTTCAAAACAGGAACATCAGCGCTACCATCCTCAAGGATAGTGACATTATTCAGACGAAGCTGTTGGCGAACGGAACGGGCCAGTGGCCCGTATGGGTCACCGCTTGTTAATTGCAGCTTTTTGAGTTCCGGTGGCACCTGAGTGGTGCCGCGCAGATGAAAACCGCAGCCAGCGGTGACCAGCACCGCCAACCCCAGCAACAACGTTAAAATACGATGTCGCACATTGCCTCCTTTATTAGCCGACGACCAGATTCAGTAGTTTGCCTGGTACATAAATGACTTTGCGAATAGTGACGTCTTCAAGGTATTTCGTCACACCGTACTCTTTTGCTGCCATATCATGAACATATTCTTTAGCTGCATCGGCTGGCACAGTAACACGACCACGCACTTTACCGTTAACTTGAATGACGACTAACTTGGTATCGTCAACCATTGCTTGTTCATCAGCTTGTGGCCAATCAGCCGTATCAATATCACCTTCACCACCCAGAGCTTGCCACATAATAAAGCAAGCATGAGGAGTTATTGGTGACAACATACGGACAACCGCCAACAGAGCCTCCTGCATCAGAGCGCGATCCTGCTCAGTTTCCTGTGGTGCGCGGGCCAGTTTATTCATCAATTCCATTACGGCAGCGATAGCAGTATTGAATGCCTGGCGGCGACCGACATCATCTGTGACTTTAGCAATGGTTTTGTGCAGATCTCGGAATAGATCTTTTTGTTCCATTGTCAGGTTTGTGATGTTTAGCGGTTGCGTTGCCCCTTTGCTGCTATGTTCATAAACTAGGCGCCATACACGTTTCAGGAAGCGATTTGCCCCTTCAACACTGGATTCTTGCCATTCTAGCGTCAGCTCTGGTGGAGCCGCGAACATCATAAATAGGCGAACGGTATCAGCACCATATTTTTCTACCATCAATTGTGGGTCAATACCGTTGTTTTTGGATTTAGACATTTTGCTCATGCCGGTATAAACCAGTTCATGGCCTTCTTTATCCATCGCTTTAATGATACGGCTTTTATCATCACGCTCAACAATAGTATCAGCTGGGGAAACCCAGATTTTTTCACCATCTTTGCCGAGGTAATAAAAAGCATCGGCCAGAACCATGCCTTGGCATAACAGGCGCTTAGCGGGTTCATTGGAATTGACCAGGCCAGCATCACGCATCAGTTTATGGAAGAAGCGGAAATACATCAGATGCATGATAGCATGTTCGATACCACCGATGTATTGGTCAACTGGCAGCCAATAGTTAGCTGCTGCTGGATTGAGCAGGCCCTTGTCATAATCTGGACAGGTGTAGCGAGAGTAGTACCAAGAAGACTCCATAAAAGTATCGAAGGTATCTGTTTCACGTAGTGCTGGTTGGCCGTTGATAGTGGTTTTCGCCCACTCAGGATCAGCTTTAATTGGGCTGGTGATGCCGTCCATTTTGACATCTTCTGGCAGAATAACTGGCAGTTGAGCTGCTGGAACCGGAACAACTGTGCCATCTTCCAGCGTTGCCATTGGAATAGGAGCGCCCCAATAACGTTGACGAGAAACTCCCCAGTCACGCAGACGATAGTTGACTTTACGTTTACCTACGCCCATTTCCACCAGTTTATCAGCAATAGCATTGAAACCATCTTCGTGATTCAGGCCGCTAAATTCACCGGAATTAAACAGGATATTCTTATCTGTTACAGGCGCTTCATGGACGTTTGGTTCATTGCCTTCGCTATCCAGAATAACGGCTTTTATTGGCAGGTTATATTTTGTCGCAAATTCCCAGTCGCGTTGATCGTGACCAGGCACTGCCATGACAGCACCGGTGCCGTATTCCATCAGGACGAAGTTTGCAACCCAGATTGCCACTTTTTCTTTGGTCAATGGATGAATAGCAAACATACCGGTTGCTATGCCTTTCTTCTCCATTGTTGCCATATCTGCTTCTGCAACTTTGGTATTACGGCACTCATCAATGAAAGTAACCAGTTCAGGGTTATTTTCTGCTGCTTGTTTTGCCAGAGGATGACCTGCGGCAACCGCAACATAAGTGGCACCCAGGAACGTATCAGGACGAGTGGTATAAACGGTCAGCTTCTCCTGACTATCAGCCACATCAAAAGTGATTTCTACCCCTTCAGAACGACCAATCCAGTTGCGTTGCATGGTTTTGACTTGTTCAGGCCACTCTTCCAGCGTATCCAGATCATTTAACAACTCTTCGGCATAATCAGTGATCTTGATAAACCATTGCGGAATTTTTTTACGTTCAACTTTGCTATCACAACGCCAGCAACAGCCATCGACCACTTGTTCATTAGCCAGAACAGTCAGATCGTGGGGACACCAGTTAACTGCGGAGGTTTTTTTATAAACCAAGCCCTTTTCATACAATTTGGTGAAGAACCACTGTTCCCAACGGTAATATTCCGGGGTACAGGTTGTGACTTCACGATCCCAGTCGTAACCGAAGCCCAGTGTTTTCAATTGACCTTTCATATATTCGATGTTGGCATAGGTCCACGGAGCAGGTGCGGTATTGTTTTTGACCGCGGCACCTTCCGCAGGCAGGCCAAACGCGTCCCAACCGATAGGTTGCAGAACGTTTTTGCCAAGCATACGCTGATAGCGGGAGATAACATCGCCAATAGTGTAGTTACGTACATGGCCCATGTGTAGTCGACCAGAAGGGTAAGGTAGCATGGACAGGCAGTAATATTTCTCTTTGCTGTTGTCTTCTGTCACTTTGAAAGTTTGCTTCTCTTGCCAGTGAAGCTGAACTTGCGGCTCTATATCTTCTGGACGGTATTGTTCTCGCATGGCACCGATGATCCTATGGTGAGTAAAAAGCTACGTTTGTAGCAATCATTTAGTTGGTAAAATATGAGGTCGGCATAGCATATCTGATTTGATATATAAGAAACAGAGGTTCTGAGGGAAAATCCGATGGCGACGGGAGCCACCACCGGGGATGAAATGAGGTTAGTGAAGAATTTTAGCGAGAAATTCTTTGGCGCGATCTGATTTTGGATTCGCAAAGAAATCTTCTTTTTTGCTATCTTCAACAATTCTGCCTTCATCCATAAAGATAACTCGGTTGGCTACTTTACGAGCGAAACCCATTTCGTGAGTAACAACCATCATGGTCATCCCTTCATCTGCCAGTTTAACCATGACATCGAGCACTTCATTGATCATTTCAGGGTCGAGTGCGGAAGTAGGTTCGTCAAATAGCATGGCAATCGGGTCCATACAAAGGGCTCGGGCGATTGCTACACGTTGCTGTTGACCACCGGAAAGTTGAGACGGGAATTTATTCGCTTGACTGGCAAGTCCAACGCGTTCAAGTAATTTCAACCCCTTTTCTTCCGCCGCTTTTTTATTGCGATTAAGCACTTTAATCTGCGCTAGAGTTAAATTCTCAATGATGGAGAGATGGGGGAACAGCTCAAAATGTTGGAACACCATGCCGACTTTAGAGCGTAGTTGTGCCAGATGGGTGTTTTTATCATTAACTTTAATGTCATTAACCAGAATTTCACCCTGTTGGATGGATTCCAGGCCATTGACCGTTTTTATCAGGGTGGATTTGCCTGAGCCAGATGGGCCACAGACCACAACGACTTCACCTTTTTTAACTTCAGTTGAGCAGTCGGAGAGAACCTGAAATTGGCCATACCACTTGGATACATTTTTCAGGGAGATCATCAAACAGTCCTTTTCTTCAAATAGTTAACCAGCATAGATGCGGCAATACTAATAATAAAATAAACCAAACCAGCAAATAGGATCATTTCGACCTGAGTGCCATCACGCTCACCGATATTTGCCGCAGTACGGAAAAAGTCCGCTAGACTGAGCACATACACCAATGAGGTGTCTTGAAACAGTACGATACCCTGAGTCAGTAACAGCGGGGTCATCGCACGGAATGCTTGAGGCAGGATAACCAGTCTCATACTTTGCATTGGTGTCATACCCAATGCCAGTGCTGCCGAAGATTGCCCGCGGGAGATACTCTGAATTCCCGCCCGTATAATTTCTGAATAGTAAGCCGCTTCGAAAAAGGCGAATGCAACCATAGCTGAAATTAAACGAATATCTGTTTTCGGAGAAATCCCCAGAACATTTTGCACTAGACTAGGCACAATCAGGTAGAACCATAACAGTACCATAACTAGTGGTACAGAACGGAACAGATTGACATATAAAGTGGCAAACCAGCTCAGTATTTTTACCGAAGAGAGCCGCATAACGGCTAGCACGGTTCCCCAGAGAATACCGACAACAACAGCAATAATCGTGATTTTTGCGGTAATGACTAAGCCTTGTAGCAGAAATGGGATACTGGGGATAATCGAACTCCAGTCAAACTCGTACATTTATTGACCTCCAATATTACCCGGTAAACGCACTTTTTTCTCAAGCAAGTGCATGGCAAGCATAATCACCAGATTGATTCCGATATAAGCTAATGTAATCGCCGTAAATGTTTCATAAGCATGTGCTGAGTAATCAAGTAACTTACCTGCTTGTGCTGCCATATCTACCAGACCAATAGTGGAGGCAATAGCGGAGTTTTTCACCAGATTCATTATTTCTGATGTCATGGGTGGAATAATCACTCGATAGGCATTGGGTAATAGGACATAGCGATAGGTTTGTGGCAGAGTTAGCCCCATTGCCAGCCCTGCCGCTTTTTGACCGCGTGGTAGTGATTGTATGGCGGCACGAACCTGCTCACATATCCGAGCAGCAGTGAAAAGACCTAAACAGACAGTGGATGAGAGAAAAAATTGGATATTAGGGTCCAGTTCAGTTTTAAACCACAGACCGATTTTTTCTGGTAGTAGTTCAGGTACAACCAGATACCAGATAAAAAATTGAACTATCAGTGGTACGTTACGAAAGAGCTCAACATAACAGGTACCTATCCCAGATAATATTTTATTGGGAACAGTGCGTAAGATGCCGAACAGTGAGCCGACAATGAAAGCGATAATCCAGGCGCAGATAGACAAGGCAATCGTCACCTGAAATCCAGCTATCAACCAGCCTAGATAAGTCGTATTGCCGAAAGGGGCAGCTTGCAAAAAGATGCCCCAATTCCAATCGATTGACATAATAATACTCCCTGTTAGGGTGTAGCTTGATCCCCTGAAAACGATTGATTGGCTGAGAAAAAAGCGAGGTAGGGAACGACCACCTCGCACCCTGTGACGCCAATCAAATAGTCATTTTTTTAATTATATTTCTAGTCAAGTGCCTTATCATTTGGCGATTTAAATAGTGCTTTCATTTCATCAGATAAAGAGAAATTCAAATTCAAGTTCTTGGGTGGAATGGGGTGTTTGAACCAGCGCTCAAATGATTTCTCTGCCTCTCCGGAGGTTTGCGCTTGAACAATGGTCTCATCGATCAGCTTCTTGAATTGAAGATCGTCTTTGCGTGATATACAACCATAGGCTTCTCTAGACTGAGGTGTACCAACAATTTCCCACTGATCAGGTTTTTTCGCTTTGGCGCGTTCACCTGCTAGTAGTGCATCATCCACCATAAAGGCGATTGCACGGCCAGATTCCAAAGTACGGAATGAGTCACCATGATCTTTTGCACTGATGATGCGCATTTTCATGTTTTTCTCATCGTTCAGTTTATTCAGCAATATTTCAGAAGTCGTACCTGCTGAGACAACGACATTTTTACCTGCCAAATCTGGGAAATCTTTTATACCGGAACCTTTTTTAGTCAGCAAACGCGTCGTAATAATAAAGATGCTGTTAGAGAAAGTGACTTGTTTCTGACGTTCAAGGTTATTGGAAGTGGAACCGCATTCGAAATCATAAGTTCCATTTTGTAGCAATGGGATGCGATTTTGCGAAGTCACGGGTATCAATTTTACTTGCAGATTTGGCATGTCCAGTTTCTTCTTCACTGCTTCAACAATCAGATTAGAATAATCCTGAGAGTAGCCGACGACTTTTTGATGGTTATCGTAGTAAGCAAAAGGTACGGAGGATTCACGATGTCCCACAATGATCACTCCATCATCTTTAACCTTTTTCAGTGTTCCCGTTAATTCTTCGGCCTGAACAGCCCCCGCCATGCCAAGTAACATCATGGTTAATACTAGGTTACGCATACGCATATACAACTCCTTTAATGTGGTTATCGTTGCGATGTTGTGTTTGCAAAAGTCTCTCTGTGATTTGTTTTTAATCGAGGATCATTTGCTGTTATATGTATATATAGTGTTAAAAAATAGTACAAAAGGGTTAGGAAATGAAAATGAATTGTTTCTATTTCGGGAGCTGTCTCGCACTATAAATGAACAATGTTGTTTATCTTGCACAATAAAGGTGAGTGATTATCATTTTTTTAGTGCGTTTTCCCATTTTTGGTTAGTGAAACAGCTATTTTCCTTTTCATTCATAGAGATAACAGCAATTAGCATGCCAAAATAATAAAGAAGGGTAAAATTGATACCAGTAAGTTGTTTAAGTAGGTTATTTGTATAACATAGAGTGATATCAGTTATTGAGGGTTAGCATGGGTCAATGGCAGAATTGGGCAAGGTATATTTCATTCCCATTGCCAGACGATTCCATAGGTTGATAGGGCCGATTAATAATGTTAAATCGACAATCTCAAGGGAGCAGTTTTGCTCCCTTTTGGCTATATAGATATTCGAATCAAGATGGATATTCGAATCAAGATGGATATTCGAATCAAGATGGATATTCGAATTAAGATTTACGGCGGTTATACGTTAAGGCAAACAGGGCGAACAATACGGTAATTATCCATACCGGCCAGTTACCCCAGCGAGCATAGGGTGTTATCCCGGTTGCTGGTGTCACTTTAGCTGCCAAAACATTACGGGTAAATTGTGGGAGTGCTGCTTGCACGTCTCCGTCTGGGCTGATAACGGCTGTAATACCGTTATTGGTACTCCGTAGTAATGGGCGTCCTAACTCGAGGGAACGCATGCGTGCCATTTGGAAATGTTGCCAGGGGCCAATTGAACCACCAAACCAAGCATCATTGGAAATAGTGAGTAAGAATTCAGTATCCGGTTTGAAATTCGCACGAACCAGCTCACCCAGTATAATTTCATAACAAATAGCGGTGGTCAGGTTATATCCTGCAACAGAAAGCTGTGGTTGAATGTAGTTGCCACGGCTGAATGAAGACATAGGTAAGTTGAAGAATGGCGCCAGAGGGCGGAGTAGCGATTCCAGTGGAACAAATTCACCAAATGGTACCAGATGATATTTATCGTAGCGAATAGCAGCCGGATATTGATAAGGCTTTTTATCGCCGAGGACAATCACGCTGTTATAGATCTTATCACTGTTGCCAACGGCTCTTTCATCGACAATACCGGTAATAAGGCTGGTGTGTTGATTGCGTAACAGCTCATCCAATTTTGTTAGAAAGTGGCGTTGATAACTTTCCAATGAAGGAATAGCAGATTCCGGCCAGATGATTATCGGTGTTTTGCCAATGTATGGCAGGCTGTTGCTCATGTAGATGTCCATCGTTTCGCTGAGCATTTTGGGGTCCCATTTCAGGGACTGTGGAATATTTCCCTGAACCAGCGCGACATCAACAGTTTTTTCAGGTAGTAGGCTGTACCACTGATAATGGCGTATTGACCACGGTAATAGCAGAATGGCGGCAGCGATAATACCAGCGGCTATTTTCCGATGTATGACGGCCAGAACGAATAACCCGCTGACAGCCATTAACAGGAAAGTGATGGCCTCAACACCCAAAATTGGTGCAATGGCTTTCATTGGACCATCTAATTGGCTATAGCCGAATTGTAGCCAGGGGAAACCGGTTAGAATCCAGCCTCGCAGGAATTCGGTGAGTTGCCATAATGCAGGTGCTGCTACAGCCAGCCTTACCCCGTTTGTTTTTGCGAAGAGACGATTGAGTAAGCCAGCGAATAAAGCAGGATAGAGCGAGAGATAGGCGGCAAGTAATATGACCAGCAGAATATTGACCGCGGTTGGCATGCCACCGAAATTAGCAATACTGACATACACCCAGTTGGTACCACTGCCGAATAGACCAAATCCCCAACAAAAAGCAATAAATGCCGCTTGTCGGGGTGTTCTGTTCAAAGTCAGAAGTTGTAGTCCAAACAGGGAAATAATAGCGGCAGGCCAGAAGTCAAAAGGCGAAAAAGCCAGTGTTCCACTGGCTCCAAAAAACAGTGCCAGTAAGGCGCGCAGCCGCTGGCAATTTAATAATGAAGCTTTGTTCATTCAGATTTTATTCTTCTTCGAGGTTAGGTATTGGCGCATCGTCCGGTATCGTAACATAAACCTGAATAATCCTTCGGCTATCGGCCATAGCAACTTTAAAGAGATAACCGTTGATATCGACGGACTCTCCTCTGGCGGGTAAATGACCGAATGCCTGCATCACCAGACCGCCAATAGTATCCACTTCTTCGTCACTGAATTGGGTGCTAAAGGCTTCATTAAAGTCTTCAATCTGAGTTAGCGCTCGTACCGTATAGGTATGACGGCTCAAGGCACGAATATCGACATCTTCTTCTTCATCGTATTCGTCTTCAATTTCACCGACGATCAGTTCGAGAATATCTTCGATAGTGACCAAGCCCGAAACACCACCAAACTCATCAATGACAATTGCCATATGATAACGTTGAGAACGGAACTCTTTCAGCATGCGGTCAACCCGTTTACTTTCAGGTACAACGACAGCCTGACGCAGAACCTTATCTATGCTGAATGGTGGGGCATCGGTGCGCATAAATGGCAATAAGTCTTTTGCCATTAAAATCCCTTCAATATGATCTTTGTCTTCACTGATCACAGGGAAACGAGAGTGAGCCGAATCAATAATCACATCCAGACATTCGTCCAGGGTTTGATTACGTTTTAAGGTAACGATTTGAGAACGGGGGATCATGATATCCCGGACACGCTGATCGGAAATATCCATTACCCCTTCGAGCATATCACGGGTATCAGGATCAATCAGATCGTTTTGTTCAGAGTCACGGATCAATTCCACCAGTTCATCACGGCTTTTTGGCTCACCGTGAAAAAGCTGGTTAAGAAGAAGAGTGAAAAACCCTTTCTTAGGGCCAGGGTTATCGTTACTTGAAGGATGGTCGTCGCTCATGGCGTTTTAATGAAAATTTCCCATTAAATAAGTTATTGTTGGTATTTTTTAGCATAAAAATGGTACGAATGGTTACTCTTTTTCTGCAAGATAGGGGTCAACATAACCTAACTTTTGCATAATTTCTGTTTCCAAAGATTCCATTTCTTCAGCTTCATCATCTTCGATATGGTCATAGCCCAGCAAATGTAGGCAGCCGTGGACAACCATATGTGCCCAATGTTCCTCTATTGTTTTTTGTTGCTCCTCCGCTTCTTTTTCAACGACCTGACGACAAATAATTAAATCGCCAAGCAAGGGTAAATCAACCTCTGGCGGTGCTTCAAATGGGAAAGATAACACATTTGTTGGATTATCTTTACCACGGTAGGTCAGATTTAAATCGTGGCTTTCTGCCTTATCAACAATGCGGATAGTGACTTCGCTTTCAGATTGAAATTGAGGTAAAACCCCGTCCAGCCAGTGCTGGAACAGGGTTTCTTCAGGAAGACCTTGTGAATGTTCACAGGCAATTTGTAAATCAAGTATTACTGAACTCATTGTGCTTCCTGCTTGCGTTGTTCACTGAGTGCCTGTTTGCGTTTTTGCTCGGTTGCTTCCCACTCTTCATAGGCAATGACAACTTTGGCAACCACCGGATGGCGGACAACATCATCACTGTGGAAAAAGTTGAAACTCAGCTCGCCGACGCCTGATAGAACTTCAATGGCATGGCGTAGACCGGATTTCTGCCCACGAGGCAGGTCAATCTGCGTAACGTCACCGGTAACAACCGCTTTGGAGTTGAAGCCGATACGAGTCAGGAACATCTTCATCTGTTCGATGGTTGTATTCTGGCTCTCATCCAGAATAATAAAAGCGTCGTTCAGGGTTCGTCCTCGCATATAAGCTAATGGAGCAACTTCAATAACGTTACGTTCGATCAGCTTCTCAACTTTTTCAAAACCGAGCATTTCAAACAAAGCGTCGTAGAGTGGGCGCAAGTACGGATCCACTTTTTGGCTCAGGTCACCCGGTAGGAAACCCAATTTTTCGCCTGCTTCGACGGCCGGACGGGTTAGCAGGATACGGCGAATCTCTTGTCGTTCCAGTGCATCAACCGCAGCAGCAACGGCCAGGTAAGTTTTTCCTGTGCCAGCAGGACCAATCCCGAACGTAATATCGTGGCTAAGAATATTGGCAATATACTGCGCCTGATTGGGCGTGCGTGGTTTCACCATGCCGCGTTTGGTGCGAATATTAACGGATTTACCGTATTCGGGTATGCTCTCGGCAGTTTGCTCCAGAACCCGGCTCTCGGTAATTGCCAGATGAATCTGTTCTGGCTTGATATCAGGGATCACACCACGGACAGGGGAAGTTTCCGTATATAAATGCCGTAGGATATTGGTAGCTGTGCTAACGTACAACGGTTTGCCCATCAGTTTAAAACGGTTATCACGACGGTTAATTTCAATACCTAGCCGACGTTCAAGCTGCTTCAAATTGTCGTCAAACGGACCACATAGGCTCATTAGGCGCTGATTGTCGGCGGGTTCGAGGAAAATTTCCTGAGTTGCTATTTGTGAATGAATTTGTTGAATCACTGATTATCTCTATATTTATGGCTGATAAGTGCCGACCCCGATTTCATCTTCTTTACGGGTACGGGCTATAACGGACTCAGGTGATTCGTGTGTACGAAGATCCATTTGATCTTCGGTACGGATAACTTTACCGCGTAGTGAGTTGGCGTAGACATCAACAATTTCAACATCAACGAATTTGCCAATCATATCAGGCTGGCCTTCAAAGTTGACAACCCGATTGTTTTCGGTACGGCCAGAAAGTTCCATCACATTCTTACGGGAAGTTCCTTCAACCAGAATACGTTGTACACTGCTCAACATAGCACGGCTGTAGCTCATGGCTTGTTGGTTGATACGTTGTTGTAACAGGTAAAGGCGCTGTTTTTTCTCTTCTTCGCTAACGTCATCAGGCAGATCGGCTGCCGGCGTTCCCGGACGAGCAGAATAGATGAAGCTGTAGCTCATGTCGAAATTGACATCAGCGATCAGTTTCATGGTTTTCTCGAAGTCATCTTGGGTTTCACCTGGGAATCCGATAATGAAGTCAGAGCTTATCAAGATATCAGAACGTGCTTTACGCAGTTTGCGGATAATGCTTTTATACTCAAGGGCTGTGTGGGCACGTTTCATCAACGTTAGAATACGGTCCGAGCCACTTTGCACCGGTAGATGTAGGAAGCTAACCAATTCCGGTGTATCTTCGTAAACAGCGATAATATCGTCTGTAAACTCAATTGGGTGGCTAGTCGTAAAGCGAATACGGTCAATACCATCTATAGCCGCGACCAAACGAATTAACTCGGCGAAAGAGCAGATATCACCATCATAAGTGGCGCCACGATAAGCGTTCACGTTCTGACCGAGAAGGTTGACTTCACGTACGCCCTGAGCGGCAAGTTGAGCGATTTCAAACAGAACATCATCGCATGGGCGGCTAACTTCTTCTCCGCGGGTATAAGGTACGACACAGAAAGTACAGTATTTGTTGCAACCTTCCATAATAGAAACGAAGGCAGATGGGCCTTCAGCACGTGGTTCAGGAAGGCGGTCGAATTTCTCGATTTCCGGGAAGCTGATATCAACAACCGGGCTGCGAGTGCCTTTCACTTGGTTGATCATTTCAGGTAAACGGTGCAATGTTTGCGGCCCGAAAATAATATCTACACATTGAGCGCGCTGACGGATGAAATCCCCTTCCTGAGAGGCTACACAGCCACCGACTCCAATGATGATATCGGGATTAGTATCTTTTAGGTTTTTCCAGCGGCCTAATTGATGGAAAACCTTTTCCTGTGCTTTTTCGCGGATTGAACAGGTATTCAATAGCAAAATGTCTGCTTCTTCGGCGACATCGGTTAACTGATAACCGTGAGTACTTTCCAGCAGGTCGGCCATTTTAGATGAATCATATTCATTCATCTGACAGCCCCAAGTTTTAATATACAGTTTTTTTATCGTCGACATTTTCTTGTGCATCCGAGCTTTCTACCGCGCTGAAAAGTGTTATTACACGGCAAAAGCAATTGTGTATTAGGCATAAAGTTGTCGGATATTGTAGTCATTTGCAGGAGCAGTGACCAGACTGTTAAACAGGATATTCTCTACCGGAGAATTAAAAATTCGGTACACTGTACTAATCAATGGGTTAATAGCATGGCTGATATGAATAATTCACAACAGATTTTTGATGTAGTGGTGGTCGGTGCTGGCATGATCGGTGCTGCAACAGCATTGGGGTTGGCACAGGAAGGTTGGAAAGTCGCTTTATTAGATCATCAACCACCACAATCTTATGATACACAGAGTCAGCCTGATGTACGCGTATCAGCAATTAGTTGTGCTTCTGTAGATTTGTTCAAACAACTCGGCGCATGGGATGCGGTATTACAGATGCGCAGTGCGCCGTATCGTACATTAGAGACTTGGGAACAGAATGATTCTAATTTGGTGTTTGATGCACAAAGTTTAGGGCTGCCTGAGTTGGGCTATATGGTTGAAAACCGTATCTTGCAACTGGCTCTGTGGCAGCAGTTTGAAAAATATCCCAATCTGATTTTGCTATGCCCGGCAGTATTGCAATCAATGCAGTGGCAGAAAATGGGATGGTTGGTGACTCTGGCTGACGGAACAGAAATGACAGCTCGCTTGATTGTTGGGGCTGATGGTGCTCGTTCTCAGGTTCGGCAAATGGCAGGAATTGGCAGTCGTGGCTGGCAGTACAGACAGTCTTGTATGTTGATCACGGTAAAAACAGAACAGCCACAGCAGGATATTACCTGGCAGCAGTTTTTTCCTTCTGGCCCGAGAGCGCTTCTTCCACTGTTTGATCAATGGGCTTCGCTGGTGTGGTACGACAAACCGGCACGCATACGACAATTACAGGCAATGTCAATGGCTCAACTTGAACAGGAGATTTTCCAGGCATTTCCTGTACGGTTAGGTAAAGTGACTCCCGTTGCCGCCGGTTCATTTCCTTTGATTCGTCATCATGCTAACAGTTATGTGCGTGAAGGATTAGTATTGTTGGGTGATGCAGCTCACACCATTAATCCACTGGCTGGGCAAGGAGTAAATCTTGGTTATCGGGATGTGAATACTCTGCTTGATGTTTTGGTGAAGGCGAGAGAATTAACAGAGCAGTGGGATTCATTGGAAGTATTGATGCGTTATCAGCGCCGCAGAATGCCGGATAACCTAATGATGCAAGCTGGAATGGATCTATTTTACACCGTGTTCAGTAATGAATTACCAGGGCTGAAAGTTGCTCGTAATCTGGCGCTGATGGCAGCTCAACGGGCTAGCGTAATGAAAAAAGCGGTGCTTAAGTATGCGTTGGGATTGTAGCGTATAGACTGGTAGTGAAGATTACAAGCACGTCGTAAATTATTTATGGCGTGGGCAGTTTTTTTTCTTTAATAGGCAGCAATTGGCAAACCAGAAGGAAAAGATAGGGTGGGCTGGAAAGTAAAAAATCACGCTTGTACATCAAAAGATATTCTACCTGTATATTCTTTTTCTATTCTTTCTGTATATTTTTTCAACACGTCATTTCACGTAACATATTGATAAATATGGCTGGGGTACCAGGATTCGAACCTGGGAATGCCGGAATCAGAATCCGGTGCCTTACCGCTTGGCGATACCCCAATAAATGGTGGCTACGACGGGAATCGAACCTGTGACCCCAGCATTATGAGTGCTGTGCTCTAACCAGCTGAGCTACGTAGCCTTTTTTGATGTGAGAAAATTTATTAAAAATACCAGTGAACGACATCCAGTCAATGGCTGGGGTACCAGGATTCGAACCTGGGTATGCCAGGATCAAAACCTGGTGCCTTACCGCTTGGCGATACCCCAACTGAAAGTGGTCACTGTACAACATGTTGTCAGAATTGTGTTATCAGAACTATGGCTGGGGTACCAGGATTCGAACCTGGGTATGCCAGGATCAAAACCTGGTGCCTTACCGCTTGGCGATACCCCATCTGAGTAACGACAACTCGATGAATGAATGGTGCGGGAGGCGAGACTTGAACTCGCACACCTTGCGGCGCCAGAACCTAAATCTGGTGCGTCTACCAATTTCGCCACTCCCGCAAAGATGGTGGCTACGACGGGAATCGAACCTGTGACCCCAGCATTATGAGTGCTGTGCTCTAACCAGCTGAGCTACGTAGCCATCTTTTTTGCATTACCTTCATCGGCGTTGCGGGGCGCATTATGCGTATATCAGCTAAATGCGTCAACTGCTTTTTTCTCGAAATCTGTTTAAAGTCGCTTGTTTGTTTGGCATATAAGCATTTTGATGACAAAATCAACAAAAAATAACATTACCCTTCGAGTAAGTGTTGTAACAGAACGCCATTAAGCATAGCACGTTTAGTCAGAGCGAAGGCGCCAATAGCAGAGCAGTGGACTAATTCAGAAATAACGATCGGCAGATCTTGACGAAATTCTTTCAGGACCTGAGAGTTGATACAACTTTGAATAGCGGGTAAGAGTACTTTCTGAGCTTCAGTAATTTCTCCCGCCAGAACAACTTTCTGTGGATTAAATAAATTAATCGCGATAGAGATAGTTTTGCCGAGGTAATGGCCGACACTTTTTATTACCTCAGATGCTAATGGATCATTTTGATTAGCGGCTTGGCAGATAGCTCTGATATTGCAGTTATTTAATGTTAGCTGGCTTGGAAAACCTTGCTTTAATTGATGCTGAACTCGTGCTTCTATCGCTGAGTTAGCGGCGATAGTTTCCAGGCAGCCAAAATTGCCACAGTGACAACGTTCACCGAGTGGATCAATTTGAATATGACCAATTTCACCTAAGTTTCCTCTATTATTGAGCAGTATCTGGCTATTGATAATCACCCCGGCACCGGTACCCCGATGGATACGTACCAGTATCGAGTCTTCACAATCACGGGTGGCGCCGAAATAGTGTTCAGCCAATGCCAAGCTGCGGATATCATGACCAACAAAACAGCTAATGTTGAAATGTTTTTTCAGGTTATCGACCAGAGTCCAGTTGGTTACTTTGATATGAGGCATATAACGGATGATGCCGGTATCTGGGTCAACTAATCCGGGCAGGATAACTGAAATGGCGATCAGTTCACAGATTCTGTGTTGATTTTGCAGGATAAAATTTTCTATTGCGTTGATAAGCTGGTTTTCAATTTTTTGCTGAGTCGCTTCAGGCAGTGGATAATGTTCTTCAACCAATGCCTTGCCACTCATATCATAAAGAGCAAGAGTAGCATCATGGCGGCCAAGGCGGACACCAACAGTATGGAAGTGACGATTTTCTGTAACGATGGAAATGGCGCGGCGGCCTCCGGTAGAGGCTTGTTGATCGACTTCTTTAATCAAGCCGCGTTCAAGTAACTGGCGAGTAATTTTAGTCACACTAGCTGGCGCAAGTTGACTTTGTTCAGCAATTTGAATGCGAGAGATTGGTCCTTGTTGATCAATCAGCCGATATACCACGGCTCCGTTAAGTTGCTTTACAAGGTCAATATTACCAATTTGTTTTTGTGTGTTGTTATAACTCATCAGCTATTTAGTCCGTCAAAGTTCAGTTTCTTTTCCGTTAACGATGGTCTTGCGAATTTCAAAGTCGTGACTGAAAACAATGAGGTTAGCGATTTTCCCGGTTTCAACAGTGCCAAGATATTTATCGACACCAATTGCGCGGGCAGGGTAAAGAGTTGCCATCCTCAGTGCTTCATCCAGTGCAATACCAACATGTTCAACGCTATTTTTAACAGCATCTATCATAGTGAGAGAGGAGCCACTTAGAACGCCGTTTTGGTCAACACATAATCCGTTGCGATAGTATATGACCTTACCCGCAAAGGTGAAATGTTCCATTTTACTGATGGCAGGATCAAGTCCTGCTGGGACCGTCGCATCCGTTACCAAAATTAATTTATCATTTTTCAAACGCTTAGTATTACGAATATTTGGCCATGAAACGTGCAAACCATCAGCGATGATTCCAGCATAGATTTCAGGTGTATCAAAGATAGCGCCAATCAAGCCGGGTTGGCGTCCCGAAATAGCAGGCATGGCATTATAAAGGTGGGTTGAGATAGTAATTCCGTTTTGGAATCCCTGTTGGGCCTCTTCATAACTGGCATTTGAATGGCCGGCAGAAACAACAATACCGGCTTCTACCAACTGCTGAATATATTTTTGCTCAACCATTTCCGGTGCGAGGGTCAACTTAGTGATGACATCAGCGTTATCGCACAGGAAATTTATCATTTCAGATGTAGGCTTACGGATAAGCTCTGGATTATGAGTGCCTTTCTTTGCTGGGTTGAGATAAGGTCCTTCCAGATGCAAACCTAAGGCCTGATGCTGATTATGTTTAAGATAAGTGCGCATTACCTCAACAGAGGCCATCATCAATTCGTCTGTGCTGGTAATCAGAGTTGGCAAATAGCTGGTGCAGCCAGAGCGTTCATTGGTTCTTTGCATGATATTCAGTGTTTTTTCTGAGATGTTTTCCAACTGATCGTTGAACTGAACACCACCACAGCCATTAACTTGCAAATCAATAAAGCCGGGGCAAAGTATTGCACCATTCATATCGCGTGTGACAATATCTTTTGGCAAATTTTGTATTGAGCAAACACTGTTGATTAAGCCGTCTGCAATTATAACGGCATGCTCATCTAGTCTGTTGTGACCGGTATATATAATGCAGTTGGTTAAAGCATACATCTTAGCCTCCTATGGGATCGGGAGATGATGATTGAAGATAATGACGGTAATCAGCCTGAGAGAGGCATCAGGCTGCGTAGATTCTTATTTTTTGCTGGCGAATTCGTTGATAATATCTGCTTCCAGTTGATGGAAGTATTTGACTGTTTTTACCTTCAATTCCATTGTTGCCGGTTCGTCACAGACAATGATGGATTTAGGATGCATTTGCAGACAGCTTATTGTCCACATATGGTTAACATTGCCTTCAATTGCCGCCTGAATGGCTTGGGCCTTATTTAGACCCGTTGCAAGGATCATAATTTCTTCTGCATCCATTAACGTGCCTACACCTACGGTCAGGGCGTATTTAGGCACCTGATTAATATCATTATCGAAGAAGCGGGAGTTAGCCGTGCGGGTTTCTACGGTAAGTGTTTTAATGCGTGTACGGGAAGTCAGGGATGATGCGGGTTCATTGAAAGCAATATGACCGTCATTACCGACTCCCCCCATAAATAGATGAATCTGACCGTAAGATTTAATTTTGTCTTCATAACGTTGACATTCTGTTTCGACATCAGAAGCATTACCATTGAGCAGGTTGATATTTTCCTTTGGAATATCAATATGATCAAGGAAATTTTGGTGCATAAAATGGTGATAGCTTTGTGGATGATTTTCGGCGATACCGACATATTCATCCATATTGAATGTCACGACATGTCTAAAGCTGACTTTCCCTGCTTTATGTAGAGCAATTAATTCGTTATAAGTTGCCAGTGGTGTACTGCCAGTTGGCAACCCCAAAATAAAAGGGTGCTCGGCGGTGGGGTTAAATGTATTGATTTTGCTAACGATATAGTGTGCGGACCATTTACCAACGTCACTTGCATTCGCTAGGGGGATCAGCCTCATAATTGCCTCTTAAAACAAGAAATTATAGCAGTTGGATAAATTAGTTGATTAACTAATCTTTTTATCGCGTGAATATTAAATCATTTTTATAAGCAGAGATATGCTGTACTTCAAAGATATTTTTCATCTTAAAATAAGATGCAAAAAATAGCCAGAAAATTAATAGAAGAAATGATAGATTTTACTGTTTTTGTCACTTATTAAGTCATCTTATTTTTGCAAGAAAAATAAAAGGGAACGAGAGATGAGTTCCCTTTTAAGTTCGAGGTGTCTTTAACTACGATCTTTTATTTGGCGACCTTTTGTCTGGTCTATCTGAGGGTAGTTGAGTACGTATCTGCCCGGCAATACTTTCTGCCTGGGGTCCCAATACCACTTGAACACTCTGTTTACCTATTTTCAGGACGCCTTTTGCACCTAATTGTTTTAACCGGTGTTCATCCAATTGTGTGTTGTCTTCAACGGTCAAGCGAAGACGGGTAATACAGGCATCTACGGTATGAATATTTTGTGCACCACCAAGAGCGGTAATGTAATGTTGAATTGTTTCGTTGTCTTGGGAGGCGGAAGTCGCTTGAGTTGTTTCTCCAATTTCGCGGCCTGGCGTACGTAAGTTGAAAATACGAATCATGAGGGTGAAGCAAACAAAATACAGCATAAAGAACAAGGCGATTAATGGGATTAACAACCACGGCTTGGTTGCCAGACCCCAGCTCAATACAAGGTCAATTAATCCGGCAGAGAATCCAAAGCCATGCAGAATACCCAATGAATTGACGATAACCATGCTAACACCAGCCAATATTGCATGCAGAACATATAAAGCTGGAGCCAAGAATAGGAATGAGAATTCTATTGGTTCAGTGATACCGGTTAAGAATGTTGTCAAAGCGACGGATAATAGCATCCCGCCAATCTGAGGACGACGTTCCTTTGGTGCTGCAAGATACATTGCCAGCGCAGCACCGGGCAAACCGCCCATAAAGATGGGATAAGCCCAGGCCATATAGATTCCGGCATGTGGATCACCGGCGAAGAAACGGTTCAAGTCGCCGCGGCTCATATCGGTGGCTATTTGGGTAATAGTAGAGCCATCAATACCTGGAACCGCTGCGCCGATGGTCAGAGAACGGACAACATCTGGAGCCAGGCAGATATTATGTACAGAACTGGCTAAGTCATAAGTAATTTTCAGACAGTCACCCAGACTAAACCAGAAAACAGAATGCAGGATATAGTGCAAACCAAATGGAATGAGAGAGCGGTTAAGCACACCATAAGTAAACCATCCGGCCATGCCGCTCTTTGATACTAAAAGGCTGAAAGTATCAATACCGTGCTGGACATATGGCCATACATAGCCACATATCCATGCAATGAACAGACAAATAATGCCGGTCATGATAGGGACTAATCGCTTACCTGCGAAGAAAGCAAGAAACTCTGGCAGACGTGTATTTGAAAAACGGTTATAACAATGACCGGCAACAATACCTGCGATAATACCTGCGAAAAAAGACATATTGATAGTCGAGTCTATGACTGACGTGGCTTTAGTGAGTACTAAAAAACCGACGACACCGGCCAGCGCGGCAGCGCCAGCATTATCTTTTGCTAAGCCTATCGCGATACCTAATGCAAATAGCAGAGGGAGGTTTTCAAAAATACCACCGCCAGCGCTGGCGATGAAAGGAATATTAAATACGTCGGGTTGGCCGAAACGTAGCAAAAGCGCGGCTACGGGAAGCGTGGCAATGGGAAGCATTAATGCTTTTCCCAATCGCTGCAAATAATTGAATATACCCATAATGCTTACCTTAGTTGTAGGAAATTTTATTGAAAAAATAGCTCGCTATTAACAACAGCAATACAACTTATTTTTAGTCGAAAAATAATAAAAAGCTACACATAAGTGAGTAATTGTGATCACTGTAGCGATATTGTTTAAAATTGCATAAATTGAGTCATCTGTAGTAAACGGGTTCAAATTTTTAACTGAATTAACTTAATGATTTAATTGCGGGAAGATGTTGTCAGGAGTTTTGTAAATGGGCACCTGTATGTGCCCATTGATTTGGTAAATAGTTGAAGCGTTATGAGAGACACTCAGAAACGGGGTTTTTGTTTGCCATATAACTTATTGAAACTTCTTCCCAGGCTTTGCCCATACTATCTTCAAAACATGCTTTTGAAATTAAAGAGCTTATATATTGTAACTGCTGATTAGAGGTAAATAGATCTTTTTCGTATATTGATATTATCTTTTCATTAAGAGAATCGATATTATATGTAAATTTGTATTCTGAAGGAAAATAAGAAGCTGCTTCAATTAAGTTTAAGTTGGGTACGATTGTGCATACGCCATTTAATGCAGCTTCTAATGGTGTAATGCCAAGGGTTTCATAGCGTGATGTGCATACAAAAATAGATTTATTTTTTATTTTATTAAAAATACTGAATAGTTCTGTTTGGGATAATTTATGTGATATAAAAAATTGTTCCTGATATCTGGGGGGACCCTCGATATTAATTTATTCCTTCTGATATTTTTGCTCTCTTCATCACCTGCAATGAAAATTTTAACGGGAATACCTTTGTTTAGTAAAATAATTGCTGAATTGATTAATAGATCTATATTTTTAAAATAATCTAATCTGGCGACCGCAGTAAACAACAATAATTCATTTTTATTGGTTTTGATAAAATCATTAATATATTTATTTTCTATTTTTAATTCAGTGATTTCTTCTATGGAAATAGGTGGAATAATATTTTTAATATTGTCTGGGTTTATTCCTTTTTTGAGTAAGAAATTGCCTTGTAATTTTGAATGTTGGAAAATAAAATATTTTTTATTAATTAATGTTTCAATGCCTTTCATTTGTTGAATATTAAGGTGTTGGGCTTTAGCTTTATTTTCAAAAGCATCATATGTCTCTTCCAGAGAATAGTGTTGTTGAAAGTCTTCTACAAAAGGGCCATGATGTGTTATACAACAAGGTATATGGGGAGGATGATAAGATAATAATGTATCTGTTTGATAATAAACTATTGCAGGGATTATTTGATCATTTTTAATTGATAATATTGAAATACATTTTTATAGCATGTTTTTTACATCTTTGCTTTTCATAGAGAAATTAAAAAAGATATTTATACATTTTATACCTTCAATTATATCTTCAGTTATTTTAGGTAAAATTAATGATTCATCTCTTTTGTAGAATATATACCCGTTATCTTTCAAGTTGCCTCTTTGTTGGCTGCACTCGCTCACCCCAGTCACATAGTTACCTATGCTCCCGGGGATTCACTCCCTTGCCGTCGCGATGCATCTTGAAATCCATAGGGTATAAAGCCAGAAAGTAAGTCCCTTTTTATAAAATAATCAGCAACTTTTAGTGTGAATGATGTCGCTCCAACTTTAAAACCAGAACGATAATCATTTGATATGTAGTTGCCATTAATGACTATTACTGCTGGGGTTATTTTGTTGCCTGATGTTATATTCGTCATTTTTATTTCCCTTGGGATATTTTATTAAGTGCGTGAAATTATTTGGTGTTATTTTTACATGTTAATTTTTTAATTTAATATTTAGAATGATTAGAATTGATTAAGTGTATCGTATTGTACCCGGATAATTTTATTACTAAGATGCTTAATAATATTATTACCTTAATAATAAATTGCAAAGTATTTTATTGTTTATTTACGGTGGTTTAAACATTAAAATGCGTGTATGTGACGTAACCCTTTATTATGCTTTAGTTTATTTTATTGGTCTGATTGTAAATTTATGTTTAAATAAATACCCACTAGAATAGCAGTGTGATTTAGATAAAGTCCGGTAGTGAAATTCCTGAATTATCGAATTGATTTTGAAATTAACTCATTGTTATTTTTTATTTTTTTTGTAAAATTTAAATTTAGAGCGTCATTAATAGTCTTTCGATAATAAATTTGATATATATAATTATTTTTTTATATTTACAGAGTAAAAGCATCAATTAATAGATAATTTAGAAATTTAAATTATAGACTTATTTTGATTTTATCAAACAGTTATTATTAATAGGTATAGTGCCAATTATTTATTCTTTAAAATTGGATGGTTATTATTCAGTAATATTTGTTATGGTTGAATGAAATATTGATTGGTGATAGTTTCATTGATTATTTCATAATAAAGTTTGCTGTATTGTCGATATGCGTCACTGTTGAGTGTTTTTTCGATAGAAGAGTGATTTTTTGTAATTCATTGTTATATACCCTATAGATTTCAAGATGCATCGCGACGGCAAGGGAGCGAGTCCCCGGGAGCATAGATAACTATGTGACCGGGGTGAGTGAGCGCAGCCAACAAAGAGGCAACTTGAAAGATGACGGATATATATAATATTGTTGAAACATAGACCCATTAGCTGGTTGCTAGGTATCAGTCTTATTTTCTAGTAAAAAATTATTAAAACAGTCCCTTTTAAAAACTCGTCATCGTTTTTTCGCTCCAACTTTGCACTGAATCGCCATTTTACATGAACAAACGGTTGTTTCTCGGCACTGCTTGTTGGATTATAGGCGGTTACGTGACGCGTTTTTGGCATTATTGAGGTATAAAACAATGAGTGAGGCAGACGCCCGCCCGACAAACTTTATTCGTCAGATAATTGACGAAGATTTGGCAACTGGTAAACATACATCGGTACATACTCGTTTCCCGCCTGAACCCAATGGTTATCTGCATATTGGTCATGCAAAATCTATCTGTTTGAACTTCGGTGTTGCAAAGGACTATCAGGGGCAGTGTAATCTGCGTTTTGATGATACCAACCCAGTTAAGGAAGATGTTGAATACGTCGATTCTATTAAAAATGATGTTCAGTGGTTAGGTTTTGAGTGGAGCGGCGATATTCGCTACTCTTCTAATTATTTCGATACGCTGTATCAGTATGCTATTGAATTGATCAACAAAGGTCTGGCTTATGTTGATGAATTGAGTCCGGAAGAGATCCGTGAATATCGTGGCACGTTAAAAGAACCGGGTAAAAATAGCCCATATCGTGACCGCAATATTGAAGAAAACTTGGTGTTGTTCGAAAAAATGCGTGCCGGTGAATTTGACGAAGGTAAAGCTTGTCTGCGTGCTAAAATTGATATGGCATCCCCTTTTATTGTGATGCGTGATCCGGTTTTGTACCGGATTAAATTTGCAGAACATCATCAGTGTGGTAACAAATGGTGCATCTACCCAATGTACGATTTTACTCACTGTATTTCTGATGCGCTTGAAGGTATTACACATTCGCTGTGCACGCTGGAGTTCCAGGATAACCGCCGCCTGTACGACTGGGTACTGGAAAACATCACCATTGACTGTCGTCCACGCCAATATGAATTCTCGCGCTTGAACCTTGAATATACGGTTATGTCTAAGCGTAAGCTGAATCTGCTGGTGGCAGATAAGATTGTTGAAGGTTGGGATGACCCACGCATGCCAACGATCTCAGGCTTGCGTCGTCGTGGTTATACTGCCGCGTCTATTCGTGAATTCTGTCGTCGTATTGGTGTCACCAAGCAGGTTAATAATGTGGAAATGGCAGCATTGGAATCTTGTATCCGTGATGATCTGAATGAAAATGCCCCTCGCGCAATGGCTGTTCTTGATCCGGTTAGATTAGTGATCGAAAACATGCCAGAAGGGGAGCAGATTTTGAGTATGCCTAATCATCCGAACAAACCGGAGATGGGTAGCCGTGAAGTGCCATTTAGTCGTGAGATCTATATTGACCGGGCAGATTTTCGTGAAGAAGCGAACCGTCAATATAAGCGTTTGGTATTGGGTAAAGAAGTTCGTCTGCGTAACGCTTATATCATTAAAGCGGAGCGCGTTGAGAAAGATGCTGACGATAATATCACGACAATCTATTGCAGCTACGATGAGCAAACGTTGAATAAAGATCCAGCGGATGGCCGGAAAGTGAAAGGTGTTATTCATTGGGTCAGTGCGGTTCATGCGGTTTCTGCTGAATTCCGTCTGTATGATCGTCTGTTCAGCGTGCCGAATCCAGGTGTAGAGGATGATTTTCTGGCGACAATTAACTCAGAGTCATTGGTGATCCGTCAGGGCTTTGTTGAGCCAAGTTTAGCTGATGCTAATTCAGAGCAAACTTATCAGTTTGAGCGTGAAGGTTATTTCTGTGCTGATAGTTGTCATTCCAGTGCAGAAAAGTTGGTATTTAACCGTACCGTTGGCCTGCGTGATACCTGGGAAAAAATTTCTCAGGATTAATTGAAATAATAAACTGTACCTCACAAGTTGGACACTTAATCCAGCATTGAGGTGCAGTTTTTTTATGGCTGAATTTGTCATTCCTGGAGAAGATTGAGTCATAGATAAACGAGATGTCAGAATTACAGAATAAAGTCAAAGAGATTAATTACGTCATTTATGGGCATTTTCATGTTTAAGTACTTATGTAATCAATTTATTGATAAATATTTTATTTTTCTTTTGGGAATAAATTATCTGCCATGAAATCGACAAAAGCTCTGACTTTAGGTAGTACCCAACGGTTAGATGGCCAGAGAACACGGAAGGTGCTTGAAGTACCCGCCCACTTATCCAAGATTGTTAACAATGTACCGCTAGCTAATGCTTGTTTAACGGTAAAATCAGGCAAACAGGCTATGCCGTGGCCTTGAATCGCCATGTGTAGCAGTGTTTCGACATGATTGCTGGTTATCTTTGCCTGAAGATGTATGTCTATTTCGGATCTTCCTGAGCACAGCGGCCATTTCTCTAAAAGGCCGGTAGTGGGAAAACGATGTATCAAGCAGGCGTGGTGTAATAACTCTCCGGGGTGTGCTGGCTTGCCATGTTGTGCAAAGTAGCTTGGAGCACCAACATAGACGAAACGGCTAGACCCTATACGTTTATTCATCAGTCGTGAATCGTTGAGTTCCCCAGTGCGAACCACGGCATCGAAGCCTTCATCGATAACATCAACTAATCGATCACTAAAATCCAGCTCTAGTTCTATCTGTGGGTAACAAGTCGCAAAAGCAGATAATACGGGTAACATCAGGTTACTGAGCAATGGCAAACTCACTCGCAGGCGTCCTTGAGGGGCAGAGATGGAGCTTAATAGTTCATTTTCCGCAGTGGAAATCTCGTCCAGGATACGTTTGCAGCGCTCAAGGAACAGTGTGCCTTCAGTCGTCAAACTGACACTTCGGGTGCTGCGTTGGAGCAGACGTACACCTAATTTCTCTTCTAACCGGGATATGCTTTTGCTAACGGACGAAGGAGAGAGTCCGAGTTGTCTGGCTGCGGTTGCAAAGCTACGAGCTTTGGCGACATGAATGAAGATTATGAATCCACTCAGATTATTCACTTGGGCCTCCTGGGCTTTTTTAAGTTGCTATTGGTGACAAGAAAGTCACTTCAGAAGTGATTGTAGGTCTATTTATCCACTATTAGCGAATCTGTAGTATGAAATAAAATTTATCTTGCTTTAGCTGCTATATAGCGGGAAACCACACAGATTCAAGGCTGAAAATTGAAATGGTCATGAGAACCAAAATAGATACGGGATCGAGTGTAAATAAAATTTCACTTGTCCTGACTACTTGTCTTGTTGCTGCGTTTATCCCTTTGAATACAGTACATAATGTCAGCACAGTAGAATTGAGTTGGGTCACTAACTTATCTACGGCTTTACAGCAATTTCTGTTAAGAGATTGATAGGATTGCATAAACATAGAACTAATATTTTTGGCTTGAGAAGAGCTTGTATATCATCTATTTCATCGGTTGAATGTTACTAAAAGGGTTTATTATGGAACTCACTATCAATACTCAAAATGAGCTTAAAAAAGAAGAAACCGGTTACTTTTTATCTCCACTATGGGAAGACGTTTTCTCTAAGGTGTTATTGGAGGAGCTCAATTCGAATGTATTTTTGGTCGCTTGCCGCTCTGGTCAGGTGGAGCAGAATTTATTAAGAAAGTTTATGATCCAGCACCATTACTATTCACAATATTTCACCCGTTATCTGTGTTCATTGATGGGAGGTTTAGCAGATCAAAAAGATTTTATGCTGCTTTCTCATAATCTGTTGGAAGAGCTAACAGGAACCGATGCAGCAAAGATATCTCATGCAGAGTTATATAAAAAAGCGATGGCGGCTATTAATGCTGTTCCTAAAAGTGACCCAATTCTTAACAGTACTCAACAACTGATTGATGCCATGTTTCGCCACTGCCGCAGTGATGATTCTCTGAGAGGGCTTGCGGCACTGTGTTTAGGTGCTGAAGCGATCGTACCTCTGGTTTATGGCCCAATTTTAGACGCTTTGCAATTAATAAAGGCGCCTAATGATGCATTACATTTCTTTAGAATCCATGTTGAAGAGGATGAAGATCATGCGATTGCGATGAGAAAAATTATTGATCGAATGATTGAAGAGAAACCTTACCGAAGGGGGGATGTTATTGCGGTTGGTGAAGAAATGGTGCGTTTTCGCATTGCAATGCTTAATGAGCTATATCAAAACAATATCAGGATAAATACAGATGTAACGATGCTTTTATCCGAGTGTGATTGAGATACTTTGCGTACATAATGGCATGTACAGTAAAAGTACTTGATATGGTTTCTGGTGATGAGATATCAGCATAAAGTGTTGATGGATATATTTTGGGTAAAATAAGTAATACAAACTATCGTAATCATATATTATGTAATAATTATTGGATTGAATTCGTATAATGTAAAAAATAAAAAACGAAATTAGTAATTATCGATTCTATTGAATGGATAATTAAATATAGATGTAAATATTGTTGGACAACAAATTATTCAGCTAATATTGGAAAAGGCCGAGAAGAAATACTATATTAGAGAATATGTCGTTGTTGTGAATAGCTTTGGTCAAATTTCCTCAAGGGCAATAGGTAAGGTTCTGAAACCTAAGTTAAGGGATATTTCTCCTAAAATTCTCGATAAATATGAAAGAAATAAAGAACTTCCAGATGGGATTTTAAAAATTGTTAATTATATATTCAGTAATTAGAGTTGATTATGGCGAAGGTAAAATATTGTGAATGGAGGTTTTTATGAAAATATTGTTATCGAAGCTGTAAAAAGATTGATTCTTGCTGAATCTCCCGATGTCTCTGAGTTTGAACGTATGGAGTGGTTCTTTAACATTTACAAAGATGTGTTCCCACCAACTCACTTTCAGTCCACCGGTATTTTTACTAAGAATTTAGATACCTCTTTTTTGTAATTAGGCTACGGCGTAAGAGTTATTATTGTATGACAGCATGATAGGGGTATTATCAGATTATTATATTAATTAAACGATAAAAAATACCTTGTTTAGTATAGTGTGATATAAGGTAAATGAATTCATTTCTATTGGATATGGAGATTTATTTGAAATATTAAAAAATATTGAAATTTTTGATGTTGTTTTTTTGAGCTCTAATGTTTATTTATTCTTTAAAGTGACTTTTTTAAAAGGGAAACTTATCATGGGTTTGACGGTCCAAAATATATAACATATAAGCGCTTCCTTAAAGAAGTGAGAAAGTATCACAATTACTCAGGAAAAAGAGTTATGGAGCTTAACCGCCAGAGAAATGAAACGGTGTTTAGTGAATGACGTATAGAGCATGGCTATAACTATTTTGTTTTATACCCGTTATCTTTCAAGTTGCCTCTTTGTTGGCTGCACTCACTCACCCCGGTCACATAGTTATCTATGCTCCCGGGGATTCACTCCCTTGCCGTCGCGATGCATCTTGAAATCCATAGGGTATATATGAGGAGAGCGGAAAAGGAGATAATTCACAAATATATAAATTTTTTAATTGATATATTTTGTCTGAAATATTTATTGCTATTAATCATTATTAAGGAGAGTATATTTTGACTTCAGAAAATATTTCTGTATCACCCGTTGCTATTGTTGGTGGTGGACCTGTTGGCCTAATGTTAGCTTTATTCTTGGATTTATATGGTGTTCGTTCGGTTATTTTTAATTTGGAGGAAGAGACCCGGTGGCAGCCTAAAGGCAGTACCCATAGTGCCCGTATTATGGAGCATTTTCGTCGTGTAGGTATATCTCAGCCTATTCGGTCATTAGGCGTGCCAAAAGAGTTTCCTTTGGACGTATCATATTTTACCAAGTTTAATGGATGGGAGCTTGCACGGATTACGTTACCGTCGGAAATGGAGAAAATGTCTATGCGCGAAAATGCGGCTTCGACAGATCCCGTTCCAGAACCAATAATACGTGTAAATCAAATGTATGTTGAAAGGTTCCTGCTACAACATGCAAAGAGTCGTCCAAATATCACAATGAGATATGGCTGGCGCGTTAAAGATTTTGTCCAATATAAAGACGAAGTAAAACTTTATGCGGAGCATATTGATGGAAAGTATGCTGATGAAGTCTGGCAAGCGGCATATATGGTTGGGTGTGATGGTGGACAGAGCTTTGTACGATCTAAACTTGGTATAGTTTACGAAGGAACCGTTGAAGCTAAGGCAGGTTTTCTAACGGGTGGAATGGTTTCCAGTTATATCCGTGTTCCTGGAATTCACCGAGGATTATTACGAGACAAAAAATCCTGGATGTACAATATTGTCTCACCTAGGGAAAATATGTTATTTATCTGCCTGGACGGTGAAGATGATTTTTTATTTGTGACCCAGAGTAAGGATGGGAAAGTTATTGATGATTTGGAAGTCGTTCGCATAGCGCAGGCAGGAATAGGTACAGATGTTGAGGTATTAGTCCTTGGCAATACGATATGGAAAGGCGGTGTTGCTCTCGTTGCTGATAAATATTCTGAGGGTAGGGTATATTTAGCAGGAGATTCTATTCACTTATTTGCTCCCACCGGTGGTTTTGGCATGCATACGGGGATCGACGATGCTAGCAATTTAGCTTGGAAAATTGTTGCGTCTATAAATGGTTGGGCAGGTGATGCGTTAATGGATTCTTATGAAAGCGAGCGTCGTCCAATTGCATGGAGAAATACTGCCGTTGCTCGTTCTTATACCCGGCAGACAGCATCACTATATGTGCCTGCAAATTTGGAAGATGCGGATTATGCGGGTGAGCTGGCGCGTGAAAAGATTAATACTGAGCTAAGTCATTTTCGCTGTCAATTTACTTCTATCGGAGTGGAACTTGGTGCCCGATATGATAGTTCTCCTCATATTATTAATAGCGATCCGGTACCGGATGATGATTGGCTTAATTATAAACCAAGTAGTGTACCCGGAGGGAGATTGCCGCACTTATGGCTCACACCTATTCCTGGCACTAGGGTATCTCTGTTCGATATTTTAGGCTCCGGGTTTAGTTTGCTTCGGGTAGGATCTCATTTTCCAGATATATCTGAATTATTAGCTCAGGCATATCAACGTAAAATTCCGGTCAAGATTGTTGATCTTCCCGGTCATGATGCTTGGCAATTATATCAAACCAGGCTCCTTTTAGTGCGTCCTGACCAATATATTGCCTGGAGAGGTGATAGGGTTCCTGACAACATAGGTTCAATATTGGATAAAATTATCGGTAGGTAAGTAAAGGGATGATTTTCTGGGATGAAGATATTAACGCTAATGAAACAGGGATCACAATATGATGGTTAAGGCGGATGTTTTTATGGCAGGTAACAGCCCTTTTGGTAATATCTATACCCTATGGATTTCAAGAGGCAACTTGAAAGATAACGGGTATATAGGACTAATATAATGGTCATCACAAAGCATTGATGGTTGACTAATACATTTGTTGCGCATATAAAAAATCAGCGAACAATCGAAATATTATCGGGGTTTGGTGTTAGCACATTAAGAAAAGCGTGCTTGTGGAAAGGGTGGTTGGGTGTATAGAACGATAATATAGTTCAACCACCACTGTTATTACGCAGAATGATGCAGTTAATATTATAAAAAAAACTTATCGGTAATTTTGATGGCACTTCTTGTGCGTTTGTCAGAAATCACGGACATATGACATGGTATTGCTAGGATAATTAGAGAAGATAGGCAGAAATGATAACTAAGATAAAATATGTTGAGTATTATTTCAAGATAGTTAGAAAATACAAATTTTACAATAAACTACAATATTAGAGGTAATTATAGTGAAAAAAACGTTTTTCTCATCTGGAGACTTTGGTAAAGTTCCCGGAGAATTAATTGAAGATAAGCCTACTCAATTGATTCATGAAAATGTATTGAACTCTGAAGTGAGTCAAGATTTGAATTTCTCAAATGAAAGGCGCCATAAAGTGGCTATGGTTAATTTACCCAGTAAAGTTCTCAGTATGACTCTGGGAGGGTTACAACCTGGACAATCGACCCGTAAACACAGACATAGTTATGAAACCATAATATATATCGTTAATGGGGAGGGGTATTCACTCATTGGTGAACAACATATTTCATGGAAAGCCGGTGATGCGATATATGTTCCTGTATGGGCATGGCATCAACATGTTAATAGTGGTGCTATTGATGAAGTATTCTATATTGCATGTGAGAATGCGCCAATGTTGCAAAACTTAGGTCTTGCTGTTCGTGAAGAGCTTTGAATTTAAGTAAGTGTAGGTTTTATAGATTGTATTTAAAAACAGATAATGATTTCACCGGGATAAAATCGTATTAGTAATATCCCGGTATTTTCTATATATTAATTATATCTCAATCATCATATTTTTTTATTCAGTTAAACTCGTGTTATTTAACTGTTTTCTATAATAGAAAAACAAATCACAATTGGTAGTTTATTTTTTTAAATATTATCATTGGTAAATAGTTTTACATCTATTTTAGTTGGAAAGTATTTGTATTAATCAATCTATTTTTCAGTATGTTTTTTATATTGTTACTCTTTCGTTTTTGTATTATTTTATATTTTTATATCAATGAGGTATATAACTTTTATCTCGTTCCTTTTTAATGTGTTCTCTGTCATGTTTTACAAAAAATCCTTTTTTCACTATTGATAATTTGTGGTGCGAAAAATAATCTTCATAGATGTTGATTAGATGATTTTAATTTTATTTCTTAATGTAATGTTTTTTATTTTATAAATCGATTTACATTTTTGGCAGTAATTTTATGGTTACATATGGCGTAAAGATTGGTATTTTTTTCCAAAACGAGAAAGCGATTAAATTCAACGTCATCATGCCGTTTATTGTCTTCTCATGGCTCGTTGCTGCTGTTCTTAGTGCTTCTGAGCAGCGGCTTACCTTACATAACGTTTGTGTTTGAAAGAGGTAATAATGAAGAAATTTAAATTGCATACATTAGCAGCACTGACTGCAACAGTTGGACTTATGGGTTCTGTGTATGCTTACCAAACAGCGCAGCAAGTGGTTGATGCACTGAGTCAATTAAAAGTTAATTATAAGGTCGTTGATAATCAGGCGGGAGATCACGGCGTTAACTGTGCAATGCTGGGGGCTGACTGGGCTAAATGTAATCGAGTGGATATTACTTTAACCAATGGTAATCAGGCGATTGACTCTGTTGACTGGGCGATTTATTTCCACAGTATTCGCCAAGTCCTGAGCGTAGATAATGAACAGTTCAAAGTCACGCGTATCACGGGCGATTTACATAGACTGGAACCGACCGAAAAATTCACCGGTATTAAAGCTAATGAGCAGGTAAAACTGCCGTTTATTGGAGAATACTGGCAGATTTACAGCACTGATTTTCTACCTCGCTGGTATGCAACGTCGGGTGATGCGAAACCTAAAGTGCTTGTTAGTACAGATACAGAAGATCTAAGTCAATTCTTATCTGCTTTCACCGGTGATCAATGGAAACGCACACAGACAGATAATAATATTTTGATGACACCTGAAAATCGTTATATGAAGAATTTGCAGGTCAAAAAGGTTGGATCAAAAAAGTTGCGTGGGCAAATTATCCCGACACCAAAAGAGGTTCAGATTTTTACCGGGGATGCTGATTTATCTGGTGGGGTGAGACTGGAATTAGGTGGTTTAAATGACGAGGCAGTTATTCTTGTCAGAAAACGTTTTACTGATCAAGGCATTAAATTAGAGAATAGTGGCTATCTCGTTGCGACCCAGATTGTCTCTTCAGATTTTACTGGTGATTTGCAGGTTAAAGGGGCTTACCGTCTAAATGTTACCCAACATGGGGCACAAATTGTTGCTTTTGACCAATCAGGAGTGTTTTACGGTCTTCAATCTCTGTTGTCATTAATTCCTGTTGATGGCGATAGGAAGATTGCTACTTTGACGGCAAAAGATGCGCCCCGCTTTGAGTATCGCGGGGTTCTCCTTGATGTAGGGCGTAATTTCCACAGTAAACAGGCTGTTCTGCGTTTGCTTGACCAAATGGCAAGTTACAAGCTGAATAAATTCCATATTCATCTGTCTGATGATGAAGGTTGGCGTTTGGAAATTCCTGGATTACCTGAGTTGACGGAAGTTGGCAGCCAGCGGTGTCATGATTTAAGTGAAACTAAATGTTTGTTACCACAACTGGGTTCAGGCCCCGATAACAACAACATGGGTAGCGGATATTTCAGCCGTCAAGATTACATTGATATTTTGAAATATGCCAAAGCCCGTTATATCGACGTTATTCCTGAAATTGATATGCCAGCCCATGCTCGGGCCGCCGTTGTTTCTATGGAAGCCCGCTATAAGAAATTAATCGCTCAGGGGAATGTGAAAGGGGCGAATGAATATCGTTTGCTCGATCCAACGGATACCACCAGAGCAACATCGGTTCAGCTCTATGATCGTCGCAGTTATTTGAACCCATGTATGGATTCTTCAAAACGGTTTGTTGAGAAAGTCATTGGTGAAATTGCCGCTATGCATAAAGCAGCGGGCTCACCATTGGAGACTTGGCATTTCGGGGGAGATGAAGCGAAGAATATCCGTTTGGGAGACGGATTCCAGGATAAAAATGGTCCTATCGTACCGGGTAAGGGCATTATTGATAAAAATGCGGAAGATAAACCGTGGGCTAAATCTCAGATTTGTCAGAAGTTGATAGAACAGGGTGTTGTGAAAGACATTGATTATCTTGCCAGCGACTTCGCAATTGAAGTGAGCAAAATTGTGAATGCTAATGGCATTGAAAGGATGCAGGCGTGGCAGGATGGTTTTAAACATGTTGGCAGCGCTAAAGATTTTGCCACCAAACGCGTTGGGGTGAATTTCTGGGACGCTCTCTACGATGGCGGCTTTGATTCAGTCAATGATTGGGCAAATAAGGGCTATGAAGTGGTGATATCTAGCCCAGATTATATTTATCTGGATATGCCATATGAAGTTCATCCACAGGAGCGTGGCTATTATTGGGCGGCTCGTTTTAACGATGAAGCTAAGATCTTTAGTTTTGCACCCAATAACATACCTCAAAATGCTGAAACTTCCATTGACCGTGATGGTAATGCATTCCGTGCGAAAAGTGATAAACCGTGGCCGGGCGCTTATGGGCTTTCAGGTCAAGGATGGAGTGAAACGGTTCGGACTGATGAACAGATGGAATATATGATTTATCCGCGCTTGTTACCGCTGGCAGAACGGGCATGGCACCGGGCCGGTTGGGAGCTGGATTATGTTCCGGGCCAGGTATATAAGCGTGGAGAAACGTATAAAGTCGATATAGATGCGCTTAATCGCGACTGGACTCGATTCGCTAACCTGATAGGGCAACGTGAACTTAGTAAACTGGATAAAGCAGGTATTGCTTATCGTCTGCCGGTTCCGGGGGCTAAGGTAAAACGGGGTATCTTGCGGGCTAATGTTGCTCTGCCTGGATTGGTAATCCAGTATTCGACTGATGGCGGTCGTAACTGGGAAGTTTATAACAACCATAAACGCCCAAGAGTGAGGGGTGATGTGTTGATCCGTTCTGTCAGCCCGGATGGTAAACGTTATAGTCGAATTGATAACGTAAAGGCATGATAATGTTGTAGTAAGAGGGGAACCCTGATGGGTTCCCCTCTCTAGGTAGATAAAAAATTAGCGGTTCAGGCGTGAATTATTTCTCATCATGTGCACTACTATCTTCGCGGCAATTACCGGCAGAGCAGTGACCATATAAATAAAGACTGTGGTTTGAAAGCTTAATCCCATAACGCTCAGCAATGTTCTTCTGGCGTCTTTCGATATATTTGTCACTGAATTCAATGACTTTACCACAGTCCAGGCAGATTAAATGGTCGTGGTGTTGTTGTTGAGTGAGTTCAAAAACCGATTTGCCACCCTCAAAGTTATGACGGGTGACAATACCGGCATCATCAAACTGATTCAACACGCGGTAGACAGTAGCAAGTCCAATCTCTTCACCGTTATCAATCAGTTTTTTGTAGAGATCTTCCGCACTGACATGGTGGTATTCAGGCTCCTGTAACACTTCCAATATTTTCAGACGAGGAAGTGTAACTTTAAGTCCAGCATCTTTTAATGCCTTATTGTTGTCGGTCATGCGGATTCAGTCCTGTTACTCAGTAAAGTGAACTTAGTGATACTTCAAAAAGTACCAGTTAGTTATCAGATTATGATTATAGGCATGGCTAATGAAAATGAAAACCACGTTAACCTTAACTTTCATTATACATTTTGCCAGAATAATCGTTTATAAAACGCAGGAATAACCTTACTATTTATCATACTTAGGCTGTTTTTTGCCATTCTTCGTAGTGAAAAGCGGATTTAAGCAGTGTTCTGACAAAAGTAATAGCCTTTGAATGCGATCCCACAGGTGCGAGTGAAGCGAGTCACTTCTCACCTACCGTGGGTTCACTATTGATAAGAAATGGCCTGCACCAATTACGCTTACTGGGATAGGCCGCTATCCTGCAAGAATTTCTGACAAACTCAGCTCTTCGTAGATCTGTTTAGTCCAGGCATTAACACGCTCTTCTGTTAATTCTGGTTGGCGGTCTTCATCAATAGCAAGCCCAATAAAATGGCTATCATCAGCCAGACCTTTTGATTCTTCGAAGTGATAGCCCTCGGTTGACCAATGACCAACAATAATGGCGCCGCGGGGTTCAATAATGTCACGGATAGTTCCCATAGCATCGCAGAAATATTCCGCGTAATCTTCTTGATCACCACAACCAAAAAGGGCGACCAACTTCCCTTCAAAATCGATCTCTTCCAGAGTAGGAAAGAAATCATCCCAGTCACACTGTGCTTCACCGTAGTACCAGGTAGGGATGCCGAGCAGCAGAATATCGAACTGTTCGATATCTTCTTTGCTGCTCTTGGCAATATCATGAACTTCTGCAATGTCGGAACCCAGAATTTTTTGGATCTTTTTGGCAATATTTTCTGTGTTGCCGGTATCGCTGCCAAAAAATATACCTATAATTGCCATAGGATAATATAACCTCTTGTTTTATTTGTGTATTTCTGTATGAGATATACGTATAAAATGTTAAAAATCAGTAGAAAAGGCTCTGATTGTATTAATAAAAAAACAAAATCCTATTCTGACTAAACAGTCAGGACAATTCTGTCAAATTTGTGTGATTTCGTGCCTTCAATGCTATCAAGTCGTGATGTTACTTTCTGCTAACTGGGCCAGCAAAATTTGCTCGATGAGTTCACTGCGGCTGATGTTGCGTTGCTGTGCAAGAAAGTTAAGCGCATCTACTGCATCAGCATTTATTTTCAGCTCCACACGACGCAGACCGCGCACCTTATCACGGCGAAGTTGGTTACGCTTGTTGACTCTGAGTTGTTCATCCCTGGAAAGTGGGTTGGTTTTTGGGCGCCCCGGTCTGCGTTCATTTGCGAACAAATCCAGAGTGGTGCGATCCATTTGTTCTTTTGCCATAAATTCAATTAGTAAAGGGCGTATACCATAAAATATAGCACGCCATGATACCCCAGCTTCTAGTGTATCGCTACTGCCTGACAAAGATAAAAGCGGCGTCATTGCTTATCTGTAAAGGATTGTGGTTGAGTTTCCGTTTTAGCGGTGTTGGTATTTTCTACGGTACTCTATTGGTGTTAACCCATTAAGTTTCTTGAATAACTCTCTGAAATAGCGAGTATCTTCATAGCCAACTTCATGGCTGATTTCTTCTATGGTCTTATTCGATTTTTCTAACCGGCATTTCGCCAGAGATAGTCGAATCTGTTGGATATATTGAATAGGTGTCTGGCCGGTTGCAGTCTTAAAGCGCCGCTTCATCTGTCTTTCACACAGATGAATTTTATCGGCCAAATTGCCAACTGATAATCTGTCTGATGGGGCAGAATGCATCCAGTCTTGTAGTTTGTGGATTAATGTATCTGAATGTTGGCGATAGGGTACAAAACTTGCGAGAGTATGAGAGGGGAGACCTTCCATATTACCAAATATGAGCTGACTACAGGTTTCCCTAGTATTTTGACCATATATCTGTTCAATAATATGCATCATGACATCGTTGTATTCATAGGTGCCAGAAGTACAAAAAATATTGTTATCGCTGGTGACTTTTATTTCTGAATGTAATTGTACTTGCGGAAACATGTCCTTGAATAATTTGGTAAATAGCCAGTGTGTGGTGGCTTTGCGGTTATTGAGTAAATTAGCTTTAGCCAATACAAAAGAACCTGTACAAACGGAGACGATAGGAACATTTTTTTCTTCCATCATTTGGAGCCAATCTAAGGTTTCTTGAGTACAAAAATCGAAATCGTAATAAGGGGCCCCAATTGAACCCACCAGGACAATATCTGTTTGTTTTATTTCTCCTATGAGTTTATTGGGTTTTAGCCGAATACCCCCCATCCCGACAGCATCCTGATTATCCTGTGTGACAATATTGATTTCTGGCTCCGGCGCTCCGGCTAAACGAGCAGCAGTGGTTAAAATTTCTATTGGGCCAGTAATAGAAGTCAGAGATCCTCCTGAAAATACTAACACGCTTAAAGAAACTGGATTCCTGTCCATAAGAATTCTCCAACTTAAAAATTAAGATGTATCAAGATATTTCATTGTCTAACATCTTAATAACTTATTGTAACAATTTAAATAAGTTAATTACATTGAATTATTTTTTTTGAACAAACAAGTAAAATAAAAAATAATTTCAGCCAAAACTTATTCCGTCTTTGTTAAGAGTTGGCTGAATTGTCATTTAATTTTCGCCAACTTGTTGATGCCACAGATGCGCGTATAAGCCATCTTGCTGGAGCAATTGGTCATGCGAGTCAAATTCGATAATTTGCCCCTGATCTAACACACAGATTTTATCCGCGTGGCGAATTGTATTGAGCCTATGAGCAATACTGATCACTGTTCTGTTACGGCATATTTCGTCCATATTTGCCATGATTGCCGCTTCGGATTCATAGTCCAATGCTGAGGTGGCTTCATCAAGGATCAGAATAGTTGGGTTGACCAGGAGCGCTCTTGCTAATGCGATTCTCTGTCTTTGACCACCTGAAAGATTTACTCCTTTTTCCCCAACTGGATGCGCAAAACCGTGGGGAAAGGATTGAATAAATTCAATGGCCCCGGCTAACTCAGCGGCACGATAGACTTCTGCATCTGTTGCGTTGGGCTTACACAGCCGAATGTTATCGGTGATACTGCCAGAAAACAGGATACTTTCCTGGAGCACAACACTCATATTACGGCGTAAAGAGACGGGATCAGCAATAGCCAAATCCATGCCATCAATCAAAACTTGTCCATGTTGAGGTACGTACAACCTTTGTAGCAAACGGGTGAGAGTACTTTTACCTGAACCGGACGGTCCAGTTATACCAATAAATTGACCCGATTTTATCAATAACGACAGGTTCGCCAGAACTTCTGGTGTGTCGTCATGGTAGCGGAAGCGAATATTTTTGAATTCAATTTGGCCTTCCAGCTCAGGTACAGAAGCCAATCCCTGTTTACTGTTTTCCATTGGCTCATCAAGAATATCCCCCACACGTTTCAAGGCGATTAACGTATGCTGAAAATCTTGCCAAACCTGTGCGAGCCGGAGGATCGGTTGCGTGACGTGTCCGGCCAGCATATTGAAGGCAATAAGTTGCCCCGGAGTCAGTTCACCGCGTAAGACTTCTGTCACCCCCCACCATAGGAGGATCGCGGCGGTAAATTTCTGGACAAAATCGATTCCCTGTCCTGCGATTAAACCGCTTTTCTGTGCCGCGAAGCTTTTAGTCAACTGCTGGCTGAGAATACGTTGCCACTGATGCAAGAAACGGTTTTCAGTCGCGGTGGTTTTGATGGTTTCAATCCCAGTGACGGCTTCAGTCAGAAAGCTTGTTGCATTTGCATCGGTTTCATATTCTGCTTCTACTTTGCGGCGAATAACCGGCCCGGCGACTACCCAGAATACGAAGTAAACAAAAAGTGAGCCAATAACAATCCAGGTTAGTATCCAGGCGTAATAAAACATGATGCCAATAAACATGATGACGAAAATTAAATCCAGCAACAGCATCAGGGTAGAACCTGTCAGAAACTGGCGGATTTGAGACATCTCTCTGACTCTGGCAATGATCTGCCCTGTTTGCCGTTGCTTAAAATATTGCAGCGGCAATCCTGCCAGATGACGATACAGTCGCCCGGAGAGCTCAGAATTTATCTGGCTTGCCATGTGCCCAAACACGGTGTTGCGCATAAAGCTATACAAGGGTTCGGCAAGGGCGATAGCGAGCATAGCCATACCTAATACATGCAGGCTAGATAAACTTCGTCCTACTAATACCTTATCGATGATGTTTTCAAACAAGATCGGACTGACCAGTGCAAATAACTGGAGAACTATGGCAAACAAAAACAGATCTCTTATCTGACTTTTCTGCCGGAAAATGGAGGGATAAAACCAGTTCAGGCCGAATTTGACATGTTTTTTAGTTAATTCCTGATCGGCGATTAGCAGGATCTTATAGGTATTTTCTTTATTATCAGCAAATAAAGAGAGTGACCTCGTTTGTTCAGTAGCCGGATCGAGAACAATAATATGGGTGTTACTGACTTCAATCAGTACCCACCATTGCTGTTCCAGTTCAATCAAGGCCGGTAAGGGTAATGTTGGCCCAGTATTGACAGTTAATTGCTCAATTTTACTGTGTAGCCCAATAGCGTCTGCGGCTTCGCGTAGTTGTAACTCATTCAGATATAAAGAATCAAAACCCAGTCTGTGCTGAAGTTGATCAACAGTAGCTGACTTATGAAATTGTTTCCCCACATAGACGATACAATTTAGCGCCTGATTATGAGTGTAGTTACTGGAATCAGTGGCAGAAGAAGGTAATAGGTCCACGATTATTTCTCCCTTAATGCTTCAGATTGATACTCTCTGATAGGACTCAAGAGATAATCGATAACGCGGCGTTGGTCGGTTTTGATTTCAGCGACGATTGACATACCTGGGGTAATTTCAACCTGGGTATCGTCTATGGCAATGCTATTACTTTTAAGGCTCACTTGAGCGGGAAAGACCAATCCTAACCGTTCATCGGTGGTTGAATCTCTGGATATACTCAGCAGTTCGCCGTCAATCGTGCCATAACGTGTATAAGGGAAAGCATCTACCTTAACGGTGACTAGTTGGCCTGGATAAACAAATCCGGCGTCTTTGTTTAAAATTTGCACTTCCGCCAACTGCACGTTGTCATCAGGGACGATCACCATTAAGTTTTGTGCCGGTTGCAGTACCGCGCCTAATGTATGGACGCTGAGTTGTTGAACTGTTCCTGTGACGGGGGAGCGAATGACTTCAAGTTGTTCCCGTATCTGAGCTTTTGCCAGCTCTTGCTCTAAAACGACCAATTGAACTTCGGCCTGTTTTCTTTTATCAAACCATTCGCGTTCTTTTTGTGTTTTCAGGCTGTTTAAGCGTTCTTCCAGGCTAATATATTGCGATTGCAGAACATGAAGCTCCGCATTTTGTTGGGCAATCAGGCGTTCTGTTTCCAGAAACTCTTTTTCCTGTTCAAGATATTCAACTTTACTGATCACTTGTTTTTGACTTAAGGTTTGACGTGCTTTTAAACGCTGGCTGATATTTTGCCGGAGCTTAGTGAGCGCATTGATATCGCTTTTTCGTGATTGTTGAGAAGAGAGATTGACGTTCATCTCTGCTTTCAGATTTGTTACAACAGCTTCGTATTCTCTTTTCTCCCGGGAATAGTTGTCAGCAACTTGTGTTTGTTGAGATGCCGGCAAAGCCTGAAACAGTTCCTGTTCTGTCGGTTCCTGCTCTTCTGTCAAAGCCTGATAACGAATTTTTTCGTGGGCTTGATATTCGATCTGCTTTAATAACCGGGTGATATCCTGGTTAACACCGAGTGTATTGAGTGTCAGAAGTGGGGCGTCTTTCTTTACCCGCTGCCCATTCTGAACATGGATAGCGGTCACTCGGCTCTGTTCGTATGCCTGAATTATCTGAGAACGGCCAGAGACAATCAGGCGACCGGTTGCGGTTGCCTGAACATCCAACTTACCCAGATAGGCCCAGAGTAAGGCTATGATAATACCGATACTGAGCGTTATTGCAGTGTAGCGGGCAAAAGGCGACGGTGGTCGTTGTGACAACGCTAAATGTGTCGGTAAAAAGTCATAATGCCGCGGGCAAGGGCGCAACCAGGTTTTAATTTTATTCTTAAAAGCTTTAATCATGACAAGGCATCTCCTGTTTTAATTCTTGTTGTAACTGCCAGAGCTTCCGGTATTGTCTACCGTGGTTAAGTAGCTGTTCATGAGAGCCTTGTTCGAGAATTTCCCCCTGTTTAAGAACAATGATGCGATCACAATGACGTACAGTTGAAAGGCGGTGTGCGATTGTGATAACCGTTCTGCCTTGGGCAATTTCTGCCATATTGGATTGAATGAGTGATTGTGATTCATCATCAAGCGCACTGGTTGCTTCATCAAGAATGAGAATTTTGGGGTTAGTCAGGAGAGTTCGGGCAATCGCCAGCCGCTGACGTTGACCGCCGGATAAAGATTGTCCGCCTTCTGCGATAGTTGTGTCATATCCCATCGGCAGCTTGAGAATAAATTCATGAGCACCTGCCAGCTTAGCGGCTTTAATCACGGCTTCCAGGTTGGCGTCAGGTTTTGACTGGGCAATATTTTCATATACCGTTTTGTTAAATAAGAAATTTTCTTGTAGAACCACACCGACTTGCTGTCTGAGTGTTTCAATATTTATATTTTGTAATGGGATTCCATCTAAGGTAATTGCGCCTATTTCTGGGGTATAAAGGCGGAGTAATAAACGAGCCAATGTACTTTTTCCGGAACCAGAGGCACCGATAATACCAATGGTTTCTCCGGCTCTGATATCGAGAGTCAATCCTTTAATCGTTGGTGGAATATCAGGTTGATAGCGAAAAACAACATGGTTAAATGAGACTGCTCCTTGCAGTGTGATTTGCTGCTGGCCGGATTGTTGCTCGGTTGGCAGGTTTAACATATCTCCTAACTTATCGACGGCCACCCGCGTTCTGATAAATTGTCCCCATAGTTCCACTAATCTGGCTAATGGTTGGGCCGTGTGATTTACCATCATATTGAAGGCGATCAACTGACCGATGGTCATTTGCAGTGATAAAACCTCTGATGCACCTAACCAGAGAATTGCCACAATGGTAACTTTTTGCAGTAGCATAACAATATGGTTTGAACGATTACCCAGTTGCTGTACTGCATAACTAGTATCGACCATCTTCTCAGTCTGGCTATCCCAACGGCGAACGAATTTAGGCTCTACCGCCAGACTTTTCAGGGTTTCAGCACCAGAAACCGTTTCAGTCAGAAAAGAGGTATTTATTGCTGCATGGGTGAATTGTTGTTCAACCGCTTTTTCCATACGAGGCGTCACCCACCATGCCAAAATGGCATAACAAGGGAAGGTTGCGAGAAAAACCCAAGTTAGTAGGCCGGATAACAGGCTCATCACGTAGATGAAAATAAACATAAATAGAACATCGACAGATAAGGTGAACATTGAGCCGGTCAGGAACTCTCTAACGGTATCCAGTTCACGCACCCGAGTAACAATAGCTCCCACTTGGCGGGATTTAAAAAAGAGTAAAGGTAGCCCGAACAGATGCCGGACTAGTTTTAATCCCAGTTTGATATCAATGCGGTTTGCGGTGTGAGCGTATTGGTATTCTCGTAATCCACGCAAAATCACCTCGATGATGCCGGCGATGATTAAGCCAAAGACTAATACATCAAGTGTTGATAGCGCTTGATGGATTAAGACCTTATCCATTACCACTTGAATAACTAAGGGAGAAATTAACGCAAGAATTTGTAATACAAAGGAAAATAACAGTATCTCACATAGATTTTTCTTTTGTGCCAGAAATTCTGGAATAAACCAACGGATGTTAAATTTAGCTTGTTTCTGTTTTATTTTAATCCATTTTCCATTCCACTCTTTTATCAGCCTTTCTTCGGACCATATTTCAGGATTTTCTTTATCAACCCTCTGTATTAGTGAGCTCTCTTTATTCGATTTGGCTAAAACAAAGGGTAGGCCATTATTATCAAACAAGATTGCGGGTAGAAGTATATTATGGTGCTTTTTGCTTACGGAATTTTTACTTGAAATCGATAAATTAAATTTTTCCTCTATATTACTTATAGATGAATAATAACAATTAGGTTTTTTTAAGTTATCAATGTCAGTGATGTTTTCTTTTCTATTATATATCATCAATATTAATTTTAATGATGCTATGGTTAATCTCTCAATTTTATTCATGAAAAAATATCTTTAAAATTCACAAAATAAGAATTAAAACAAATGGTTATATTAATTTTGTGTAGCATTTAAGTGTTACTTATTATCTTATATTTATTGTTATTATCGATGTGGGTAAATGGGACTATATATGTGGGGTAAAAGGACTTTTTGTGTGTAAATGTTGATTTTGAGTTTTTTCTCTATATTATTTCATTGGTTTTTTTACTCTTAATGTATTTATAGATATAAAAATTCAAGATACCCGTGAATCAAATGTATTCTTTGTTGTATACATTGTATAACTTCATTAATAAGTTGTTTATTTTTGGTAAATAAAAATATGTCTGAAAAATTCGTACAAACCATCTCTAGTGTTAATTATAATAAAGGGATTTTTTCTCTTTATTTCGTTGGTCAAGAACCTAATCGTATGGCGAATGGGATAATGGCAGAAAATGATAATGAACTTGAATTAAAGCAAGTTATCCATATGCCAGCATCGGGATTTATGTATATGGTTTCGATGGTTAAAAATATGTTGGAAGATCCACGAATGGCGGCTGAATTTGACAAATTGGTTGCAGCAGGGTTTTTACCTGCTCCACAAGTGTCTGAAGAGCAAATTGTATCGGAATCTATAGCGGAAGAGCCTGCTAACGCTAAAAAACGCCTATCTAAAAATACAAAATAAGATCTCATGGTTGATTAGCGGATGGCGATTATACATCAACCAGTGAAACTGAATAACGCAGAAATTCAAGCAATGATTGGAGGAGTAATGCTGCTGAGTCAGCATTCTCCTCTGCATCGGAGATACCTAGTGTCCGAGTGGCAACAGCGTATCTTGCCTGCATTTGAGCTGAATCAGTTTTGCTATTACGAAGATGAACACGGGCGCCCAATTGCCTTTTGTAATTGGGCTTTTTTATCTGAGCAGAATCGAGATGAGATTCTTTCGGGAGAAAGAGAGCTTACCCACACGGATTGGCGTTCAGGCCCACATATATTTTTTCCCGAAATGATTGCTCCTTTTGGTCACGGGCGTGAAGTTGCCAGGGATTTGCGTCGCCGTGTCTTTTTGCCGTGGAAAGGTCAGAAAGCTTGTACTGTCCGCGGGAAACTTGATGTCCAAAACAACCATTGTATTCGTCAGGTGCAGTGGTTTTTTGTTTAATTTTTATTTAATTTTTGTATGACTTAAAGGGATTTTTGATGGGGAAATCATCAAATAGAAGTACAGAGTATTTCTTTACTGGAAAATACTACGACGATAATGATGGTAATAGTATTACTGCTATTGGTGTTGGGGGTGAAGTTTATGCTTATGGCGGAAATGATGATGTTACTGTTGGTTCATTTAAAGTCGATGTATACCATACAGATGGCGACCTTTCGGTAAAAGGAGCTTCAGGTTACACCGGCATTAGTAAAACGGGAGATGGTGGTCTGTCGTTTGCGGGTGCAGCCGGTGTGGCTTTTATTAATCACACAGGTGAAACGGGAAATTTAAATTATTCAGGTGCTGCCGGCTATAATAAACTGGTTCGTAAAGGTTTGTCTGGTGATACAAATTTTAAAGGGGCCGGTGGATACAATAAGTTATGGCATGAAACTAACCGGGGAAATTTAGATTTTGCCGGTGCAGGGGCATACAATGACATTGACCATACTTGGTTTAACCGTTATCAAGATTCACAGGGAAATGTCACTTTTAATGGCGCAGGCGCTGCAAATAGTATCAATTCACGAGTAGAAAGCGGTAACGTTACATTCAATGGAGCAGGTGCTGATAATCACATCATACGTAAAGGTAAAGAAGGTAATATTATCTTACGAGGTGCGGGGGTATCGAATCGAATTGAGCGTGTACGCCAAAATAAAGATGGGTATGAACAGACGCGTGGTGATATTACTTTTGAAGGTGCGGGTGGTTATAACAAACTCTATTCTGATGTCGCGCATGGCAATATTAATTTCTCCGGTGCTGGTGCTTACAATGAAATCACCAGAATAGGCATGAATAGCAATTTCTATGGTAAGACACTGGAATTTGCTAAAGCCGAAGAAATCGTATTGACGACGGCAACGATGGGAGGAAGCTGGATCCAGGAGTCTCAACAGGTCATAGGTATTAAATCAACTATCGAACCGGATACCTATCTTTTTGCATTTGCTGATGAAATGTACACTAAAATCAGCAAAGTCCAGCTTCAAAATAATCCCACCACGGGTAGACTCAGTTATCATGCCACTTCTTGGTATAAAGCGGGCAATCACCTTGAAAATCTTGCTGCGAAAGACATTTCGTCAGGCAATGGATTTGTTGCGGTAAATGCTAATGGCGCTTACCGCCTCTCCAGTTTGGTTTTTGAGCATCATCAACCCGTCGCGATTCGTGCTATTGAGGACAACCTGTTGATAGATCAGTGGGTAACCTATGCGGGTGGCATGGTGGTTAAAGCAGAGGATATCTCGCTAGGTGATGCCAAAATGGGAGGGTATGCGATCTCCTCTGATGGTAGCAAAATTGATGTTTCCGCAGTCAAGTCAAATCGTCGATCCAATACTTATGTGTATGCTAAAGTGATGGAGCCATATACCAAAGTGGTTGAAGTTCAGTTGACCAATGATCCTGATACAGGGCAACTGAAATACAAAGCAACAGCATGGTACAAAACAGGCGATCATATGGGTAATTTAGCCAATGAAGAGTTTTCCTATGATAATGGATATACCTCCATTGGTGCCGGCTACACGTTAAGCCAGCTTCAATATAGTGCCAATACAGTGCACCATGCTTCTCATCGATTAGTACATAGCGAAGAATATAGTCAGCAAGACCTTGTTGAGTCATCCACAAGCAGTGGTTACGTGAATTTTAACGGTGCGGGTGGTGGAAACATTATTAAATCTAATGTTACTCGGGGAAATGTTAATTTTAAAGGCGCAGGGGTGGCAAACGTCATTTTGCATGGTTCAAAATTCGGTGATACGAATTTTGATGGTGCGGGTGCAGCCAACGTCATTGTGAAAAGTGGTGAAAAGGGCGACCTGACATTTCATGGTGCGGGTTTAGCCAATGTTCTGGTTCACCAAGGCCAGAGCGGAAAAATGGATGTTTACGCTGGTGGTGCGGTAAATGTTCTTGTGCGGGTCGGGGATGGGCGATATCTGGCACATCTTCTGGCTTATGGCAATATCTCGATCCACAAAGGCAACGGTAACAGCCGGGTGTTGATGTTGGGCGGGTACAACACTCATACCCAAATAGGTAATGGCAATGGGAACTGGTCTGGAGCGGGCGGTTTTAACGTCATCACTCAGGCCGGAGCAGGGGATATCTCTTCTGTACTTTTAGGTGGCGCTAACGTACTAACTAAGCTCGGTGCGGGAGATCTGGTTACCGGTATGTTCGGTGGCGCCAATATTATCACCCATCTCAGTGATGAGACTGAAACCGCCAACACCACCGCCATTGCGTTGGGCGGCGCCAATATTCTCACCAAAAAAGGGAAAGGCAATGCGCTGGCGGTCATGGGCGGTGGTGCGAACGTCCTTGCGCATATCGGTGACGGCAATACCACGGGCGTGATGCTGGGTGGCGCGAATATCTTGACCAAAGTCGGAAAGGGTGACACGACCGGCATCCTGTTTGGCGTTGGCAACGTGTTGACTCATGTTGGTGACGGTTTGACACTGGGCGTGATGGCTGCGGCAGGGAACATCTTCACCAAAGTTGGGGAGGGGACATCAATTGCGGCCATGATTGGCGCGGGCAACCTGTTTACCCATGTCGGCAAAGGAGATGCATGGGCATTAATGGGCGGCGCAGTGAACGTCTTTACCAAAGTGGGTGACGGTAATGCGCTGGCCTTGATGGTAGCCGCAGGCAATGTGTTCACTCATATCGGGGATGGCACCAGTGTTGCGCTGATGCTGGCAAAGGGCAATATCGCCACGAAAGTGGGTAATGGCATGACCCTGGCGGCGGTGATTGGCAAAGCCAATATCTTTACCCATATCGGGGATGGCAATACCTTTGCAGCCCTGATTGGCGGGGCCAATGTGCTGACCAAAGTCGGTAATGACCTGACCGCCGCTTTAATGATAGGGAAAGCCAATATCTATTCGCATGTGGGTGATGGCGCCAGTATCGGTTTGTTTGCCGGCGAACTGAACGTGATGACCAAAGTCGGTAATGGCACAACGCTGGCGGCCATGTTTGGTAAAGCCAATATGATGACCCATGTGGGGGATGGTTTAACGGG
>NZ_JAJAFY010000159.1:0-636 GCF_025384885.1 Photorhabdus kleinii | reverse complement strand
GCACATCTCCTTGGTACAAAAATTTAATACCCTTCTGCGAGCGTAATACGCGACGGCGGCGCGGCTCATAAGCGGTACCATCCACATTTTTTTGGCTGCGAATGCGCTTCTGTTGGTCAGCGCGGATCGCCTTTGACAGCTTATTAGCCAGTCGGCGGCGGTATGCCGGTTTTGTGGTACTGATTAATTTTTGCAGTTCATTATCAAGCGCAACGAACAGTGAATTATTTTCCGTCATTGCTGTACGCTCCCGTCAATCAATACACCCCAAGGATCTTTAGCAGAGGGATAAGGAGGCTCATCAAGATGTTGGGCTGTCAATCGCCCGTTTTCTGATTGAACAACAACACGTTCAGTTGTTCGCAATACAAATAAAATATCTGCGGTACCGTCACTTAAGATATCGGCATCAAACTTCATGCCATCCGTACGCTGATCAGGATTAAATAACAAATCAGGTTGATGCCGACGCGCCCACTCAAGAACCGACACGCTGAGACTGTCGAGCGAATGCGGGTAGTCAAGCGCAAGCACATGTAATTTATACTGATACAAAAATGACGGTGACGCCGTTCCTGTCGCTATCAGATTTCCTTCTGTGACATACACTTCCAGTCGGTCTGGATTTTGAACAAA
>NZ_JAJAFY010000158.1:0-640 GCF_025384885.1 Photorhabdus kleinii | reverse complement strand
GCTTGATGAGCCTGTCGGCTTTCTGGTTTTCACGGTGAGTCAGTTCCTCCTCAACAAGCAACAATAGACGTTCTTCGAAGCCCAGTTCGTTATACGAAGAAGGCAACGAAACTTGCTGGCGCAGGGCATCACGAAAACCGGAGAGCCTAAGACAAGTGAGATGTTCATAAAGGGTATTCATCAGGCATTTCCTTTATCAGTGGTAATAATGGCTGCCACGCACATTATCGTGGTCAAGTTCAGCAAGGGGATCCGAGGCCGGTGTTGGCACAATGGCGTGTTTATCCAGTCCTTTTTCGAGAATGGATTTGAGTCCTTTCAGCCGATAAATTCCCGTGGCCTGCGCACGCTGGCAGGCCTTGTCGAGACGGGCATAGCCATAACGTTTGTATAATCCTATCACGCCAAGCACATAACGATATCCTTGCTCCGGATGGGAGCGGGTCTCCAGAATATGGGTCACATAGGCTTTGACGTGCTCTCCTGCCATGGAAGCCCATTCAATCAGGCTTTCTGGCGTCCATTTCCCCTGATGGCGGTGGGCCGCTGGCATATGTTTTTCCTGGGTGCTGTAACCAGAGTGGCGTTGCCGGGGATGGATGGCGACGACCTCGCCATGATGATACAAAGTGACCAATTC
>NZ_JAJAFY010000157.1:0-645 GCF_025384885.1 Photorhabdus kleinii | reverse complement strand
GTTAACCCGTCAGCCTTTGGATCTGTCTGCCAGTCAATGTCGATCGGTTGACCCACCACCAGATTGCCGTGCCCATCCTTCACCGTCGCCGTGAAGGTATAACTGTCAGTGCCGTTGTTGTAGCGCTTCTTGTCTTTATCCACTTCCACCATCACGCCGGTTACTTGATAACTGAGGCTCAGCTCCTCAAAGCTTACCGGGCTATCGGCCCTGACCCATGACGGATTCGCCGCCGCCTTTGCCGACACCTGCACATCCGTCACCGCCGCCGTGCTGGTTAACGTCGCGGTGACCTGTCCCTGCGCATTACTCACCGAATTGCTCTGTTTCGTCAGGGTTAACCCGTCAGCCTTTGGATCTGTCTGCCACTCAATGTCGATCGGTTGACCCACCACCAGATTGCCGTGCCCATCCTTCACCGTCGCCGTGAAGGTATAACTGTCGGCGCCGTTGTTGTAGCGCTTCTTGTCTTTATCCACTTCCACCGTCACGCCGGTTACCCGATAACTGTGGCTCAGCTCCTCAAAGCTCACCGGGCTATCGGCCTTGACCCATGACGGATTCGCCGCCGCCTTTGCCGATACCTGCACATCCTTCACCGCCGCCGTGCTGGTTAACGTCGCAGTCACCTGTCCCTGCGCGTTA
>NZ_JAJAFY010000156.1:0-665 GCF_025384885.1 Photorhabdus kleinii | reverse complement strand
CCACAGCTTAGGTTGATTTTTCTTCACCTGCACAACCACATGCGCTTTCTTTTCGCTGATTTTTTCCAGTGTTTCACGCTGGCAATGCAGAGCATCAAGGGTCACGATACTGCCTTTTAGGTTAAGGATATCCAGCATCTGGCGGACGATACTGATTTCCCCATTTTTGGTCGCAGTCGCTTTCTGGCTTAACACCAATCCCGCCTCGGTATCATAGGCAGTGACCAGTTGGACGGCGTTTTTCTTGTCGTTACGATAGGCGCGTCGCAGAACTTTCCCATCAAAAGCGATGACAGGTTTGCTCCCCAATTCACGCTGCTCATTAACCCAGTTGAGTAAGGCTTCCAGCAGGGAATCCAGCTCGATAGCGCGCAGTATTCTGGCAATCGTATGCCGACGGGGTATCCCAGTAGGAAATGGACGATATGTTTGCAGCCACTTAATTTTTGCCCGGCCGTAAGTCTCAATGTCTTGCCAGCCTTCGGCTCCCGCCATGATGGCACTGACGACAAGGAAAATCACATCAATCAGGTCGTACTGACGATTAATATCAGAGCGTGTTTCTTTCACAACGGATAAATGTTCAATCAGGGTCATATGCAAACGATTAGAAGAGAAATAAGGTTCATTAGATCATGCCATTACTTCTCATTCAAGAGGTGTTA
>NZ_JAJAFY010000155.1:0-705 GCF_025384885.1 Photorhabdus kleinii | reverse complement strand
TGGGCTTGGGCCACTGATGAAAGTGAAGAAAGTATTTTTGCTGATCAATCTGCTTACAGTGATATCAACGAAAAAGGTTTCAAAATGAAACCAATCAATTGGGATGACTATACCGTTAAAATAATGAATCAGGGCAGAATGGTCAGATTGGTGAATAAATCAGATCCAGAAAGTTCCCCAATATCTTACTATTACGTTGACGAGGAAGATGGAGAAACAGTTTTGGCTACCGTCGCGCCAATCTTTTCATTAATTAACGGTCGTTTTGTTCAGGTAATTTAATGAGTAGCAATATCGGGTTATTTGACCCGATATTTTCTCTTGATGGGAAATGCAATAAAAATCGGTGATATCAGTTCAGCATTTTTTGATTGTAAAGAGATACTGGGATTGTGGATTGGGTTAATATTAAAGTTGGATGGTATTCCGTTTATCACCGGGTTACCCGGAATGTGAGGATAAAATGAGATTAAAATGGTTATTGCTATTATTAGGCGTGATTATTATGTCAGGTTTAGGTGTGATAGTAATGCGAGGTGCTAATGCAAATGAACCGCGGTTGTATATTCGCAGTTTATTCGATATTCAGTATGCCTTTTGTGACATCAAAACCAATGGTGTAACGGGAATGGATAATCGAAATTCAGCCCGGGGCGGCCGGGGATTTGGCACTGCCAGTACGGCTTCCATATTATTTATGACAAA
>NZ_JAJAFY010000154.1:0-707 GCF_025384885.1 Photorhabdus kleinii | reverse complement strand
GAATAAGGCGTAATCAACACATCCGGGTAGCGGTGGCGGGCCAGCATATGACGTATCCATAATTCCCCCCCCAACCGTTCTACAAAGCGTTTGGACAGTAAGGTGATCCAGTTAATGCCACGGATGGAATTTCCATACTGTAATTTAGCTGTGTGCACTGCGGAGTTCACTTGCAGGGAAGGGTAACGTTGCGCCAGTTGGTACTCTAAGGGAAAGTAGTCATAGAAGTCATTGGGTAATACCAGACAGTAGCCACAGTCACCACTGTCCGGTTCGAGTTGTTCACACAGAAAGTCCAGCCAGGCCATAAATCGGGTCATGCCCTCTTGTTCTTTCAGATAATTCCAAGGAAGTGTCAGGCTTAGGTAAGAAATGCCGTTATCACCGCTTATTTCCCGGGAATCCAGGTAACGCATCAGATAATGAGGTGCCTCATCTTCATTTTTGGCATCACTGACGACCCAACCACAAAACTGGTTTTTTTTCTGATTAAGAATACCCTCTTCCACTTTGGCAATATTTTCCGGGGAATATTTTTTTAACCCTTTCAATTCATGACGGTGAAAACGCAGGTGAGTACCGAACTCTTCGCGAAAACGACGATAACAGGCCAGAATGCGTTGCTTTTTCTCTGGGGTGTAGCCCCGTTTAAAAAACAGGGTAATTGAGAGACCCAGACGGGAAACAGTTAGCCCATCGGCATTGAG
>NZ_JAJAFY010000153.1:0-716 GCF_025384885.1 Photorhabdus kleinii | reverse complement strand
AACTGGAACTCCAGCGCATCCTCTTCCTCCAGCGTCTCTTTTTCATCTTGCAGTGAAAAGAAGTAGTGAAAATAATTTTTCAGCCCGCCGACTTGATAACTGAGGTCCGGGTTATCCGCAAAGGCTTCGAACAGTTTCATAAACATAGCCTGACGCGCTTCAAAATCTTCGGTGACTTTTTTCAGTTTCGGCCAGTCATTTTCCCAGCGTTCCTGATGGATACTGTCATCTATTTTCTTTTTCAGCTCCGGGTTTTTGGTGGCTTTGAGATTTTCGACATAGAAGCCGATGGTCAGTGGGTAGATGTTGGAGGCGTTATAGCTCTGTTGCCACAAATTCAGGATAGAGTAGGCTTCCACAATGTCCCGCTGACGGCCTACCGGGTCATGCAGGATCACAATCCGCGCCTGTTCATCCAGGTGCAGATAACTGTTGATTCGCTTGATAATCATGTCGGCGTCCATCTCGTAGCTGTTCTGAGTGGTCAGCGTATCAATCCCGACGTCAGCCAAATCCAGTTCATTGATGTCTTTTTCAATGGTGGCCTTGATGTTGGCAAACTGCTCCTGCCGGATTTTGTAATCGACAATCAGTTTTCGAAAATACTTTTCTGAGGCGTTAACCGCAAAGGGGGACTGCTCCTGTTCGAGGTTGATGAACTGCATGGTTTTCTGCCGCAGTTCAAGACTGTTGTCAATCTTAGCCAGTACGGAGGA
>NZ_JAJAFY010000152.1:0-827 GCF_025384885.1 Photorhabdus kleinii | reverse complement strand
GTGATTAGCCAACCTTCGCGCTCCTCCGTTACGCTTTGGGAGGAGACCGCCCCAGTCAAACTACCCGCCAGACACTGTCCTCAGCCCGGTTCACGGGCCTAAGTGAGAACATCGAACATTCAAGGGTGGTATTTCAAGGATGGCTCCGCGCAGACTGGCGTCCGCGCTTCTCAGCCTCCCACCTATCCTACACATCAAGGCTCCATGTTCAGTGTCAAGCTATAGTAAAGGTTCACGGGGTCTTTCCGTCTTGCCGCGGGTACACTGCATCTTCACAGCGAGTTCAATTTCACTGAGTCTCGGGTGGAGACAGCCTGGCCATCATTACGCCATTCGTGCAGGTCGGAACTTACCCGACAAGGAATTTCGCTACCTTAGGACCGTTATAGTTACGGCCGCCGTTTACTGGGGCTTCTATCAAGAGCCTCGCCTTGCGGCTAACCCCATCAATTAACCTTCCAGCACCGGGCAGGCGTCACACCGTATACGTCCACTTACGTGTTTGCACAGTGCTGTGTTTTTAATAAACAGTTGCAGCCAGCTGGTCTCTGCGACTGGCTTCGGCTCCGGGCGTCTCTCCCTTCACCTAACGCCAGCGTGCCTTCTCCCGAAGTTACGGCACCATTTTGCCTAGTTCCTTCACCCGAGTTCTCTCAAGCGCCTGAGTATTCTCTACCTGACCACCTGTGTCGGTTTGGGGTACGATTCAATGTGACCTGGCGCTTAGAGGCTTTTCCTGGAAGCCGGGCATCAACCACTTCACCGCCGTAGCGGCTCGTCATCACGCCTCAGTGTTCACAGAAGAGCGGATTTACCTGCTCCTCCCA
>NZ_JAJAFY010000151.1:0-851 GCF_025384885.1 Photorhabdus kleinii | reverse complement strand
CGCTTCGGGCGTGCATCTGCTGACTTACGGTATACGTTGGAAGAAATCACTGCATTTTCAAAAAGTACGCATATCCCTAATAAAGCATCAAATGCCGGTGCTGACTTAGATAAAGATGCGGTCCGGGAACTTATTCGTACCGAACATGTTGCTTTAGGCTTGGAAGCTCCAGTTTTCCATTGAAGGGGATACCGTGATCCACGTTTCTATTCACAAAGATATTGAAATCCCCGCAGTGGCAAGGCAGTATGCAAAAATTTTGCAAGATTGGAAAAATGGCGGATCGCTTCCCGCCATTTTTGGTGATGAGGGACGCTGGGAAGACCACGCGTCTCTATGTCAATCTTATGTTTTTAAAATTCATATTAGATTACCCGACGAACCTCCCTGGCCTAGTCATTTACCCGCTGCCGCCAGAAAATCTGATAGCTACCTGGTTTATTCCCGACATTGGTGTGATCCATCAAAATATCAAATCATTAGCATCATGAGTCCCAACGCTCATGAGCTAGCAAGAACCTCATTTCTTGCCGTGCTGGTTGATCGCGCGGAAGATTTTCAAAACACATGAGAATGAGTTTGCCCGCCAACTGGCGGGTTATTTTTTTGTATGAAATTCATTGCACAAATCTGCATAATTTTGCACAATAATCACCACGCCAGCGATCCCCTTCCGCGCCAGACCCGGCAAGCCTTCATCCACTACGCACAATTGCACAAAAACGCGCCCTTTTTGCGTGCGGGCGAGGCGGGGGAGCAAGCGCGAGCAAAGAGGGGTATTCGTGGGTTACTTTGGTAATCGCGAAATAGGCCGCTGACACCGCGCCAGAACCGCGCAGCGACGCGGATGT
>NZ_JAJAFY010000150.1:0-859 GCF_025384885.1 Photorhabdus kleinii | reverse complement strand
CCTGATAAAAAATCGGGGGATTTTTTTGAATCTTTTTCTATTTTGCTGATCTTAGTAATAACTATTTCATTGAGGTACGGTAAAATGTTCCAAACTCACGCAGAACAATGGGCTTATGAGACTTTTTCTCGCGCAAATTTGGGTGATAGCCGACGAACCCAGCGTCTTATCAAATTCACCGCCTCTTTAGCCAACCATATCGGGCAATCTATTGTGCAATCACTCAAAACACCTGCGGATATTGAAGCCGCTTATCGATTTACGCGTAACCGGGCCATTGACGCAACGGCCATTGCAGAGGCCGGATTTGCAGCAACGGCTGAACAAGCTAAGTCCTATGACTGTTTGCTGGCATTGGAAGATACAACCTCACTGGAGTTCACTCATCAGACGGTTCGGGATGAAATGGGGTATACCGCATCACGAAAAAGTGCCACCGGCCTGCATGCCCATTCCGTTTTGCTTTTTGCCCCCAGAGAAGAACAGGTCATTGGCCTGATTGAACAAACGCGCTGGACGAGAGAGCTGAGTCATTATGGCAAGAAAGCGCAACGGGCTTCCCGGCCGTATAAAGACAAGGAAAGTTATAAGTGGGAACGCGCCTCTCAGGCAACAGAAACTCGTCTTGGCAGTGATATGAATAAGGTCATTTCAGTTTGTGATCGCGAGGCAGACATTATTGACTATCTGACCTATAAAATCACGCATCAGCCGCGTTTTATTGTGCGTTCAATGCAAAGCCGTTGCATTGAACAAAGCTCAGATAAACTTTATCTGTTCAGTGAATCTTTGCAGCCCGCAGATAAAAGAACCGTTCAGGTTAAACAACGAGGTGGGCGTAAGGCGCGTGAAGCTCTCT